>CAJVYO010000166.1 GCA_913009515.1 uncultured Methylococcaceae bacterium | reverse complement strand
GCCACCATCGCAGTGATTAAACATTTAGATGGTATCTGTCATGTGTATATTGATGGCCAAGCAGATGGTGACAAGGCGGTTAATATTGCAGTAAATGCAAAAACCCATCGTTATGGGGTGTGTAATGCAATGGAAACTTTATTGATTGCAGAATCTATTGCCCCTAAGGTATTACCTGAATTAGTGAAACAATATCAAGCAAAAGGCGTTGAGCTACGTGGGTGTTTAAAAACGGGTTCATTAGTGCCTAGTTGTCAGCGTGCAACGGATGAAGATTGGGCAACTGAATATTTAGCGCCTATTTTGTCGATTAAAATAGTCGCAGATATTGATGCCGCGATGGAGCATATTAATCAATACAGTTCAGGGCATACGGAAACTATTGTCACTGAAAATTACACCTTAGCACGGCGTTTTTTGCGTGAAGTCGATTCAAGTTCGGTGATGGTAAATGCTTCTACCCGTTTTGCTGATGGTTTTGAATATGGGCTGGGCGCGGAGATTGGTATTAGTACTGACAAGTTACATGCCCGTGGGCCTGTGGGATTAGAAGGCTTAACCTCATTAAAATATGTGGTGTTAGGTGATGGGCATATTCGTCAGTAAATGATTGGCATTTATGGCGGTACATTTAATCCTGTGCATTATGGGCATTTGCGTACCGCTAATGAGGTAAAGGCGTTATTTGGTTTAGATGATTTACGATTATTGCCGTGTTATCAGCCAGCTCATCGTGATTGCCCACAAGTTAGTGCGGCAATGCGTTTAAAAATGCTCTCGTTAGCACTAGGTGAGTTTCCAGAATTAAGTATTGATAAACGTGAGTTAGAGCGGCAAGGGATTTCTTATATGGTCGATACCTTGGCTTCTTTACGCAAAGAAAATACAAATACGCCTTTAATTTTATTTATAGGGCTAGATGCTTTTCAAGGCTTACAAGGCTGGCAACGTTGGCAAAATTTATTTGATTATGCTCATATTGTGGTGATGACGCGCCCGCATTTTGAACAAGAAAAACTTGCTGAATTTTATTTAAATCGGCTGGTAAATAATAGACAGTCGTTAAAAGACCATAGCAATGGTAAAATCTATTTTCAACAGGTTATGGCGGTTGATATTTCTGCGACATTAATTCGTGAGAAGTGTCTTAATAACGAAAGTTTAAGCGATTTATTACCTGAAAATGTTATTAAATATATACAGACGCAACATTTATATCGCGTCTAATGTTAAAAAAGAAAGGAAATTGAATGCAAGCAGATGAATTATTAGCCCTTGTTACTGAAGTGTTAGATGAGCGTAAAGCTGAAAATATTGTCACCGTTGATGTGATAGGTCGAAGTAGTTTTACCGATTATATGGTGATTGCAACAGGAACATCAGCGCGTCATATTAAGGCATTATGTAATTATGTTTCAGTGGCTATTAAAGAAAAAGGCATGTTACCGAAAGGCATTGAAGGTGAAAATGGTTCGGAATGGGTACTTTTTGATTTAGGCGATGTGATTTTACATGTTATGACCGATGAAACGCGTGAGTTTTATCAACTTGAAAAATTATGGAGCGTTGATAATACCGAAGAAGCTTACGATGAAGATGAAGCATACGCGTAAAATCTTATGTTTGAGTTTAAGCTTACTAAGCTCATCGGTTTATGCGGAATTACCGGCTATTAAAGAAGGACGCTGGCATGTAGAAGCAAATGTCATGATGGGTAGTGTTGCAATGCCTATACCCAAATCATCTATTGATGAATGCTTTACTAAGTCACGGATGCGTCCTGAAAATATTTTGCGTCAAGATAAATGCGTGATGCAGAATATGTCGTTGAAAAAACACCGTGCTCGTTGGTCGATGGCGTGTGAATATATGGGCATGAAAATGCAAGGGATTGGTGATATTGCTTTTCAAGAAAAATCGTTTTCAGGTGATTTTAATATGACGGTTTCTAATTCACCCATGGGCGGCGTTGCATTGCAAACTAAGATTACAGGACGTTATATTGGGGCGTGTTCTTAAAATAGTCGTTATAATAGTCAGCTTATTCTTTAATTTAATTGAGATTTGTTCATGATTCAAGGTAGTATCGTTGCATTAGTCACCCCTATGTTTGATAACGGTGAAATAGATAAAGATAGCCTGAAAAAGTTAGTTGAGTTTCATATCGAACAAGGCACAGATGCTTTAGTAGCTATGGGAACTACGGGTGAATCAGCGACTTTGAATGAACATGAACATATGGACGTGGTGAAATCGGTGGTCGATTTTGTTGCAGGTCGATTGCCTGTGATTGCAGGCACGGGTGCTAATTCAACCTCAGAAGCCATTACATTAACGCAAGCCGCTAAAGACGCAGGTGTAGATGCCTGTTTATTAGTCACCCCTTATTATAATAAGCCTACTCAAGAGGGTTTGTTTCAACATTACAAAGCGATTGCTGAAGCGGTGGATATTCCTCAAATTCTTTATAATGTCCCGAGTCGTACTGCCTGTGATATGTTGCCTGAAACTATTGGGCGATTAGCGAATATTAATAATATTGTCGGCGTGAAAGAAGCAACCGGTGATTTATCGCGTATTCAACAGATTCGTGATTTATGTGGCGATGAATTTGCTCTTTATACTGGCGATGATGCCAGTAGTTGTGAATTTTGTTTGCAAGGTGGTCAAGGCTCAATTACGGTTTCAGGGAATGTTGCGCCTAAATTAGTGCATGAAATGATTACCTTCGCTATAAAGGGTGAACGCGAACAAGCCGAAGCGATTGATAAAAATTTAAGTGGCTTACATGAACAGTTATTTATTCAATCTAATCCGATTCCTGTTAAATGGGCGGTTGCTAAAATGGGTTTGATGCCTAATGGTATTCGCTTACCTTTAACATGGATGACAACAGAATGTGAAAGTGCGGTGACATCAGCGATGCAACAAGCGGATGTTTTATAGATGTTAAAGTCTTTAAACATAATTTGTTTGCTCGGTATTACGCAACTAACAGGCTGTAGCTATTTTTTTCCTGATAAGGAAAAAGATTATGTTTATAGTCGAGAAATTTCTGCTTTGGAGGTGCCACCAGCGTTACAGCAAGACGTTTTTAAGCAGAATAAAACTGATAATACCCGCGTTGCCGTGCCGGCTATCAAACAGATTGAGTTTATTGAAGCTGAACAGCCCTATTTATATATTAAGGCAGATTTTCCTTATGTTTGGCGTGTGGTGAGTAAAGCATTGACCGCAGAGTCTTTGGAAATCACTGATAAAAATCGTGAACAGGCTTTATATTATGTGCAATATGACCCTGAAAACACCGAGCGTGAAGATGATTCATTTTGGCATGAAATATTATTTTTCTTTGCTGATGATGTACATCAAGAACAAGCCTATCAAATCGCATTAAAACCCTTAAAGTCTGGCATGGCTATTTATGTGCAAGATACGCAAGGGGTGGTTTTAGCGGATGGCGATGGGCTAAAGCTGTTAACTTTATTATTTAATCGGATTGATAAAGATTTTAAAGCTCAATAGAAATTTTTAATAGTTTATTCTGCCGAACCTTCTTAAATCATTCAAAATTTAACCTAATTTTTAAATATGCTTACACTTTCTGGTAGTACTGCTTTATCCAATTTCAGATGTCAAAAATTATTGGCTGATATACAAAAAATAAATCCTAAAATTAGTCAGTTATCTGCTCGTTTTGTGCATTTTGTTGATATTCAAAGCGAATTAAACCATGAGCAACAATCTATTTTAGAACAATTGTTACAATATGGTGCTGAGTTTGTTGATACTCACAGTCATGAAAATAACACCGTTTGTTGGGTAATTCCTCGTTCTGGCACGATTTCACCTTGGTCAAGTAAAGCGACGGAAATTGCCCAACGCTGTGGTTTAAACTTAGTTAACCGGATTGAACGCGGTATCGCATTTAGTTTTGAAGGCGGTGATGCTGATATTGAATCTATTAAGATATTGTTACATGATCGCATGACCCAATCAGTGGTATCAGAACTTGAAAATATTGATTTATTTGCTGAACACACGCCGAAAGAATTAGTGTCTGTTGCAATTATTGAACAAGGAAAAACAGCCTTAGAGTTAGCCAATAATGAATTAGGTTTGGCATTATCCGCAGATGAAATAACTTATTTAGCAGATAGTTTTATTGAGTTGGGGCGTAATCCAACCGATGTCGAATTAATGATGTTTGCACAAGCAAATTCAGAGCATTGTCGGCATAAAATATTTAATGCCAGCTGGACGATTGATGGTGTGGATGAAGCGAAATCATTATTTGCGATGATTCGTAATACTGCTGAAAAAAATCCACAGGGTATTTTATCAGCTTACAGTGATAATGCATCAGTGGCTCAAGGTTCGACTGCGGATGTCTTTATTCGCAATCCGATAACCGGTGAATATAGTTATACCGAAGAAGATGCGCATTTATTAATGAAGGTAGAAACGCATAACCATCCTACAGCTATTGCACCCCATTCAGGTGCGGCAACTGGATCAGGTGGTGAAATTCGTGATG
>CAJVYO010000165.1 GCA_913009515.1 uncultured Methylococcaceae bacterium | reverse complement strand
TGATTCTAACCGCTGAACCGGTTTTACTTTTGTCGTTTAATTTATTCAATTCCGCAGCAAAGACAGGCTGTCTTGATTTATAAACTTCTTCGACACTGCTACTGACACTGTTTGCGTTAGCAATATTACTCGCTACCAAATTTAAACGTAAGGATTGAGCATTCATACCGCTGCCAGCAATGCCAAAAACACTAAAGGTTGACATATTATTCGCCTCTAATCGCAGTCATTAAACCTGAAAATTTACCATTTAAAAACGTTAAACTGGCTTGATATTGCACTGAATTTTCTGCATGTTTGGTTTGTTCAATATGTGCTTCTACTGTATTTCCATCTAAGGATGCTTGATTAGGAATGCGATATTTGACCTCACCGCCTAATAAGGTATTGCTGGTTTGAAAATGTGCGTTATGGGTGCGATTTAAGCCTTTATTCCCAACGTTCATTTCTTTCCGCAACACGCTTGAAAAATCAAGATCACGGGCTTTATATTCGGGTGTTTCTGAATTTGCTAAGTTGGAAGCTAGCACTTCCCCTCTACGTTCTCGTAGTGCAAGTGCTTGTGGGTGAAGACCCAGTGCATTATCAAAACTAATGGTCATAATACTTTCCTAATTTTTAGATTTCACATCAACAGGAAACAGCATACTTTTATGCTATATATCTTATGCTTATAGTATCATAGAGTTACAAACAAAATCTTATATCAGCTCTCAAAATAGCCTTAAAACTTAATCTATTTTTAAAAAAATAGGACGTAGTATATTGATATTCCATTTTTTTTAAAAATAAAAATAGAAATAGAAAAATTATTATTAAGGTATAAAAATGCGGTTTTAACTTATTTTTTGAAAATAACGAGCTTGATGCCCTCTAATGACTTTAAACATATTTAAATCTATCGGAATAGTTTCGGTACTGCTTAAAAATAGATATCCGCCTGGTGTCAGCGAATCAGCTAAACGTATCAAAATATCTCGTTTAACCGCATCTGAAAAATAGATTAAAACATTACGACAAAAAATAACATCAAACTGCCCTAGATGGGAAAAGGACTCTAATAAGTTCAAATACTGAAAGCGCACATGCCTCATCACGCTTGAATTTAATAGATAGCCGTCAGACACTTCTTGAAAATAACGCTGATAAAAACTATTATCTAATCCTCGACGCATACTAATATCTGAATAAATACCTTTTCGTGCTTCAGCAAGCACCGTCTCTGATATATCCGTACCAATAATTTGTATATTTGCCCTGAGTGCTGACAATCGCACCATTTCTTCACAACAAATGCTCATCGTATAAGGCTCTTGACCTGATGAACACCCTGCTGACCAAATTTTTATTGCTGAATTTGCTCTTAAAGCAATTTCAGGCAAGACATCATTTTGTAGGGCTTTAAATTGTATATCATCACGAAACCATGAGGTTTCATTAGTGGTCATCGCATCAATAATAGCTGATTTCAAACGTACTGCAAATGAAGTACTTAAGCTCAAATAAGGTAATAAGTCACTAAATGACAGTACTTCAAATTTTTTTAATAGCGGTGATAATCTATTTTCAACTAAATACTGCTTATTACTACCCAAATCAATGCCTGATGAAGATTTTAAAAAATGGCATAACACCTGATAACTCGAACTATCTATTGTTAATTTCACAACTTACATAAACCTTAAAAACTTATTTATTCTGTTTTTCATGAAATTCATGTAAACGTCGACTAATCTGTTTTGCTAAATGGTCGGGTTTAAACTTAGGAATAAATTCATTAGCACCGACTCTTTCAACCATCGATTCATTAAAATTTCCACTCATAGACGTATGTAATATTATATAAAGACCTTTCATATCAGCATGTTCTCTTATTTTAGAGACCATCATATAACCATCCATTCGCGGCATTTCCACATCTGAAATAATCATAGAATAATGCGCAGAGACATCAATACCATCAGCATGCAATAACAATAAATGCTGCCAACCCTCTAAGCCATCTTTTAATAATGTATATTTCACACCCATCTGTTCTAAAACATGCTTAATCTGGTTTCGAGCAACCATTGAATCATCAACCACTAAAATGTGATCATCAACATTATCTTCGATCACATTATCGGCTAAGGTTTCCAATGAAACGATTTCATCAGACCCCATCACTTCACTCATGACCTTTTCAACATCAAGCACTTCAATCATTTCATCATCAAAGCGTGTCACAGCCGTTAAGTAGGCTTCCCTCCCTGAACCTTTAGGTGGCGTTTTAACAATATCCCAACTAATATTGATAATTCGCTCAACCGAACCGACTAAAAATCCCTGAATACTACGGTTATATTCCGTTACCACTAAAAATAAATCTTCTCGATTACGATCAATAGACTTAAAACCAATAGCCATCGACAAATCAACCACCGAAACTGCTTTACCTCTTAAATAAGCCACTCCACATACAACAGAATGAGATTGTGGTATATTCGTCAATTTAGGGCATTGAATAACCTCTTGTACTTTAAAGACATTAATACCAAAACGCTGTCTACCTTTTAATTTAAATAATAATAATTCAAATCGGTTATGTCCTGCTAATTTGGTTCTTTGGTCAACACCATCTAAAACCCCAGCCATACCTACTCCTATATACTTATAAATATAGCCTTTAGCGAATAAAGGCACTTACCTAAAATTTCAAATAAATAAGGCTGTAGTATACAGCTTTACCAAACCATTAATAGCGGCATGCTTTTAGATTTCATGATTATTTTTAACATTCAGCCACCACACCATAATGAAAAAAAAATGCTCTCCTCTCTCTTTTGTGCTTTTAATCAGTTTGCTATTGCCATCACAACTTATTGCTGGCGACCATCACTCTTTACAAAGCATTAAAACAGCCGTCCATCAATTTGTTGATGCTAAGATTAATCACTATCAACATTACACCATTAAAGTGCGTAATTTAGATTCCCGCTTAAAATTAGCAAAATGCAGCCTGCCTTTAGAGCTAGATAATAACAACAAAACCATTAAAACAGGTATAATATCTATTAATGTGAGTTGTAAAGGCGATCATCGATGGTCTCTACATAACTCTGTGCAAATAACACTTTACAAGTATGCCTTAACGTTAAATCAAGCTTTAAAACGTCATACTTTAATCTTGAAACAACATACAACATTAGAAAAATACAGTTCGAATAAGTTACGGCAAGGCTATTTTACCGATTACCAGCAAATTAAAGGTCAGCAAACACAGCGGACATTAAAAGCAGGTATCGTATTGCAACCCACACATTTAACACAACCAAAACTTGTCAAAAAAGGCGACCAAGTCAGTATTATTGCTCATGCCGCACAAGTTAAAATTCAAATGTATGGTGAGGCATTAAAGAGTGGTTATCTTGGACAACAAATTTCAGTGCGAAATTTAAACAGTAAAAAAGTAATAAAAGGCACAATTACAGCCGTTGGCGTTGTCAGCATTTATTAAAAACAGCGTTTACTTAATATAAAGATTAAACATTACGCTTAGATACAGCACATTTTACTAAAGTTCCATTAAATAACGCCGCTAACTTGATTAGAAAATTTAATTTATTGAGGATACTATTATGAATAATTTAGGCATACATGCATCACAGCAAGGCACAGCAAGGCCTGTCACTAATCAGAAAACCGTTCAAAACCATCAAAATGGCTCAGACACTTCAGTCAATACGCCAAAATCTGAAACACTTACGTTATCAAATGAAGCAATGCGTAGTGCTAAACTTGCTGCATTAAAAGCAGGTATTGAAGATGGTAGCTATCAAGTTAATTCTGAACAAGCATCTATAAATATAATGAAAACTGAAGTTGATTTTCATAGAGCTAATATCTAAACGATGATTCATAAAACGCACGAAATCGCTCAGAAATTAATTGCTAGTGCGTTAGTTCTTACTCAGCAATTGCATCATTTGCTAACGAAAGAAGCCATCTTATTAAAAACTAAAAATAAAGAGCCGAGAGCGCTTAATACTGTCACCACTCAAAAAGATGACATCATTACACAGCTCTCTACTTTTAGCCGGCAGATAGAACAAATCTTATTATCTGAGCAGCTAGACGCAAGAGATGGTATGCATAAATATTTTGAGCATGCGAGAAAAACAGGCATTAATACTCAAGAATCAGCAGCAAATTGGCAGAAAATAACCGATAATTTACAAGACTGTCGGGTTTTAAATGAAAAAAATGGTGCGTGTTTAAGTATCTTAAATAAACATAATGCCCGCATCTTTAATATTTTAAAAGGCAACAATCAATATTTCACTACTTATACACAAAAAGGCATTGAAAATAAATAATCTATTTTTCATGAATAGCTTATATCCGCATCACACTCTCTAAGAAATTCCCATTCAAAATATAATCTTTATATTTAAAATAGTCACTCCCTAATATTGCCGATCAATAAGCTATAGTTTATTTTTTTAACTGATGTAAAACGTTGACATATTTTGGAGCGGGAAACGAGGTTCGAACTCGCGACCCCAA
>CAJVYO010000164.1 GCA_913009515.1 uncultured Methylococcaceae bacterium | reverse complement strand
CTATACACTTAATTTACAAAATATTGCTCGTGAACAATTACCTACGGCTATTCGCGGGCAATTACCTAATGATTACGATAATGTACAAATGAGACATTCTGACGGCTATTGGCAGTTTGATTTACAGCCACAAAATATCATTGATATTACTTACCAAATGCACGGCGACCCAGCAGGCATTATACCTGCAAGTTTAGCGAATCAAGGGGTGATTAATGCGGGCTTTGAAACACTGTTGAATTTACGAAGATTATGTTGTGAAATTCCCCTCACCCAACCCTCTCCCGAGGGAGAGGGCTTTTAAAAAAACCAATAAAATTCACATTTTTCATCCTAAAAGCTCCGAGATACCTCGTCGTTTAGGGCGAGGAGGATGTCAATAATATGCTTTTAGCCCTCTCCTTGGGGAGAGGGTTGGGTGAGGGGAACCAAACAAAGAAAAACTATTGCAACACCAAGGTATTATTATCAACGCTCAATTTAAGGCTGCCCTGTAAAATCTGCTCTAATTCTCGTCCAATCATGCCATAGCGCCAACCGGTTTTTAACACACAATCGGCTTCATTCACCACCAAAGCCTCTAAATCTTTGCGCGTTGCTAAACTCACTGGATTTAAGGCATTTTCATCTGCACGCATTCTTACCCAGCCCATTAACACATCAACAATCGCTTCCTGATGCAAGGTCTTTTTCGCTTTATTCGGCTTATCATCTAAAGATAGCGATAAATCCTGTGATTGCTTAACAATGTCACAGGCGGCTTTACCATTACGGCGTAAAAATCCATCACTGATACTGCGTAATTGACTTAATTCATGATTATTTTTAGGTTGTAAACGTGCCATATCCAAAAGCGCATCATCGCGTACAATCCAGTTTTTAGGTAAATCACTTTGCTTGGCTAATTTCTCACGCCATTCCGCTAACGCTTTTAAAATCGCAAGTTGCTTGCCAGTTAATTTATTTTTACCTTTAATTCTTAGCCACGCCTTATCATCTTCAATCGCATATAATTCAGGTCGGGTTAATTGTTTGAAATCATCTTCCAACCACTTATCACGCCCCAATGCTACTAACTTAGCGTGCATGATTTGATAAATCTTGCCTAAATACACCACATCATCAGCGGCATAGTCTATCTGTTCTTTAGACAGCGGACGTTTAGCCCAGTCAGTACGCGTTTGTACTTTGCTTAAATTAATATTCAGCATCCCCGATACTAACATCGCATAGCCGGCATTTTCTTGATGACCCAATAAAGGAGCAGCCACTTGGGTATCATAAATCGGCGAGGGAATTTTTCCGGTCAACTGGTAAAAAATTTCAATATCTTGGCGACTTGCGTGTAATACTTTAATAATATTAGGATTATTAATAATCTCAAATAAAGGCGCTAATTCCCCCTCCAAAGCGATAGGATCAATACACGCAACCTGTTCAGGCGTTGCAATCTGCAACAAACAGAACTTTGGATAATAAGTTTTTTCACGCATAAATTCAGTATCTATCGCCAACCAAGGCGCGTCAAAAATATGTTGGCAAAAATCATTTAAAGCAGAAACGGAATCAATAAATTCAATAGTTGGCATACAATTAGGGGTCTTCAAAAAATTAAAATTAACTTTCAACCGCTGCGGCTGAATGATTACGTTTATTGACTGATAAATAATGACGACGCGTGCCACGGCGATAATTTTTATCAGTACGATATTTCTTTCCTGAACCATTTAAACGTTTTATATCTAATATATGGCCATTAATTTCACAGCTTTTTAAATCTTCTAAGGTTTCCACCGGCATACCCGCCGGCAAACCTAACACCGCATAATGGTCGAAAATATCAATATAACCAATGCGTTTAGGGTCTACCCCTGAAATATGCATCAACGCTTGTTTGATTAAATATACGGTTGCACGCTGGTGTCGCCCCACTTCAATACGGTAACGCACCATTTGAGCGTGTAATAATTCATAAGCCCGTTGCTTTTCACCGCTTAATTGCTCATTATCGGTTTCAGTTAAAGCAGATGACGGGGCATTAATAAATAATAACGCCGCCGCTAAATCCAAATAATCCAAATCTAAATGACGTGCACTCACCTCAATCATCGCTTTATTGGCCGATAAATCTTCTTTAGCTAAAATGCGTTTTAGCTCACTTTCTAAGGCTTTTTGTTTATCTAGTTCAGAGCGAATACTGGCATTATGAGGCATTGAAAACACCTAAGCGTACATCAACATACGCTTCATCACGCAAACGTCGCAACCATAATTCAGTTTGCTCTTCGATTTTTTGCTGACGCAATACATCACGGGCTTCATTGTACTTATGCTCTTTGCTATTATCTTTAGAACGCCGTTCTAACACTTGTATTAAATGCCAGCCAAACTGGGTTTGTATCGGTGGGCTTAATTCATTTAACGCGAGGGCCGTCATTGCTTGTTCAAATTTAGGCACTAATAAACCCGGCATTACCCAGCTTAAATCACCGCCTTTAATCGCTGAACCGGTATCCGCTGAATTAGCTTTCGCCAAATCAGAAAAATCATCGCCTTCCTCAATGCGAGCCGCAATAGCCTCTAAACGCTGGCGGGCTTCTTCATCACTGACAATTTCATTAGTTTTAATTAAAATATGCCGCACATGGGTTTCAGTAATCACATGCGATTTCACGCCATTCGTTTCCATCACTTTTAAAATATGAAAACCACTGGGGCTGCGTATCGGCTCAGAAATATCACCTGTTACTAAGGTTTTCACCACATCAACAAATAAACTCGGTACTTTATCTAAAGTTCGCCAACCTAAATCACCGCCCTGTAATGCATTCGCCCCTGTTGAAACACTCACTGCCATTTGCTTAAAATCATTACCTGCCCGTAATTTCGTCACCACTTCTACCGCTTTTTGCTGTTGCTCTTGAATCTCAGCCGCTGAGGCAGATTCTGATACGCCCAATAAAATATGCCCTAACAAATATTGAACGGTTAAATCTTCGCGGCTCATTTGTGTTTCTAAAAAATGCTCAACCTCTTGTTTAGACACTCGCAAGCGTCCGCCGATTTCACGATTGCGTAATTGGTTAATCATAATTTCTTTATGCACATTGGCTTTAAAATCTTCAAAGCTCAAGCCTTCCTTGATTAATTCCGCTTTAAAACTCGCAAAATCTAACTTATTCTGCCGTGCAATATTTCTCAATGACGCATTAACATTCTCGTCGGTGACATTAATGCCGACTTTTTTAGCGAGCTGTAATTGTAATTTATCGACAATTAAACGCTCTAAGACTTGTTCATATAGCACTTGCTTGGTGGGCAGCTGCACTTTATTAGTTTGTAAACGCTGGGCAACATTCCTTACCTCGCTGACTAACTCACTATCCAAAATAATATCATCTTCCACAATAGCGGCAATGCCATCTAAATAATCTGCGGCTAACACAGTGAATGACGCTAATGACATTAAAATAATCAGAGCGTGTTTTATTGTTTTTATCATAATAATTTTAATTTAATTATCTAACGACTCGGCTTTTGATAACTAGGTATATTTTCTAGCATGAAATCTTCTAACTTTTCACCCAAACTGGTAAAGCCTTTTAATTCTAACTGAAAAAATACCGAATTTTCAGGTTTACTATCGGTGCTGACATTATTACTTAAATCACCGCGTACAAATTGACGGGCAATAATGCGAAATCGCCAACAACAACTGTCTTTCTCAAGCCCATAAAAATATTCTAAGGTTTGACGATTAAACAAGGAATATCGGTACAAGCCTATCACACTCCAGCCATCATACAGTGGAATAATTGCCGATGCCGTGACTTGTTCTTGTGCCGCTTGATTAAAACGCAAGGCACGATAGCGATAACCAATATTAAAAATCCCATACTGTTTATCATGATACGCTAAACTCACATTACCACGGTCAATTTCATTGTCCTGATAATTCCATTGCATTTCAGAGCGTAACTTTAATTCAGAGGTAATTTCACTGTCTAATTCTAAAATTAAATTCGATAACCAGCGTTTATCCACTGTCTCACTGTCTAAATTAACCTTACGATCCGCAAAATAAAAAATTTCACCGACACTCAATTTCAAGGCTTCACGTCCTTGCTTCAATAATCGGGTGGTTAAAGCCGCAGTTAATTGATTCGCATTCTGCGTTTTATCCGCGCCATTAAACACATTATCACGAAATAATTGATTGCTATTAAAATCGACTAATGAAGTATCAAAATTAGGCAAAGCTGTCTGTTCAGTATACGGCACATATAAATAATATAAACGCGGTTCAATGGTATGTTTTAAGGTCTCAAATTGGCGTTCAAAAAATAAACCGCTATCCAAAGAAATAATTGGCAAGGTTTTGCTTTGATTGCTGTTTACCGTGTCTGCCTGATTAGATAACCAATATTGTGTATGTTGCAAGGCAATTTTAGGGATGATAAAGCCTGATTCATTCATCATCGGAAAACTCACCGCTGGCTTAAGATTTAAGCGCTGCCCCTCAACCTGTCCATCATCAAAATGACGCTGATACACCACATATTCGCTGTCTAATGCAAATACAAC
>CAJVYO010000163.1 GCA_913009515.1 uncultured Methylococcaceae bacterium | reverse complement strand
AGGTCATGCCGAAGTTATACAAATAGAATTTGATGAACAACAGTTGCCCTTAACAGTATTATTAGACGTATTTTTCAGCGTTCATAATCCTACCACGCTCAATCGACAAGGAGCAGATATTGGCACCCAATATCGTTCGGTTATTTTTTATCACGACACGCAACAACAGCAACTAGCACAGGCTTATATCCAAACACTGAATGCTTCATCACAATGGCAACAACCTATTGTCACTGAACTAAGCCCCCTAGAACTATTTTACGCCGCTGAAAGTTATCATCATGACTATTATAATCAACATCCCACACAAGGCTATTGCCAAGCCGTTATTCAGCCTAAATTAATGGCCTTACAAAACCAGCACCCTCATTTACTGAAAAAATAATCAAGGTCACTATGTTTAAAAAAATCATCACTGAAGGCTTAAGCTGGCTATTACTCCTTATTAAATTATTACTTGCCCTACTATTAATCGCACTGGCAAAAGTCACACTACGCACTAATCCCATGTTAGCGATGACGGTTTTAGGTGTAGCAGCGGTGTTCTTTTTACTTTGGTATTTTGCACCACAACTTAAACATTATTTTGACCGCTAGCTAAATTAAGACACTATTAATAAAGCGTTATTTTTAGTAATATAGCCGTAATACATTAAATATTAGACTCTCTTTTGGAATTGTTATGATGAATAAAAAATCGTTCGCCCTTGCTTTAGGTCTCAGTGCATTAAGTTTTAGCGTTACATCACAGGCAGCCAGCGTTGCCTCGGGAAAAGATGCCTTTGAAGCCTGTCGTGGCTGTCATGTCTCACCAGGAGCAAGTAATGTTTACCCAACTTATTATGTGCCTAAAATTGGCGGACAAGTCGCTGCTTACACTGTTTCAGCTTTAAAAGCGTATCAATCAGCAGGTCGTTCTCACGGCACCATGATGGCTAATACGCAAGAAATGTCCGAACAAACCATGGAAGATATTGCTGAATACTTAGCAACCGACAAAGGCGGTTCTAAACGTGCTATCTCAAATCATGGTGATATTGCTCACGGTAAAAAATTATCAGGCACGTGTATGGGCTGTCATAATGACGATACCACCGCAGGTTCAAGTAACCCACGCCTAGCAGGACAACACGCAAACTACCTTGAAAAAGCGATGCAAGAATATAAAGCAGGCACACGCCCTAGCCCATTAATGCAATCGATGTTACAAACCTTATCAGAAGATGATATGAAAGATCTTGCGGCTTATTTTACAAGCTTACAAGGCTTAACGGCTGTTAAATAACGCGAACAATCTAACTTAGATTTAGGATAATATTATGGCTGAAACGGTTGAAGAACTCACGGTTACCTACGAAGATGGTGGCATTGAAACAGTTAAAGAACTCGACAAAAAAGTCCTGACTAAAGGGGCTTGGGCGACTATTGTTTATCGCTATCAAGATTGGAATCGTGCTAAAGAAGAATACAGTGCTGATAAATATACCATTCGTCGTTATCAAAAACGCGATGGTGAATATAAGCCAAAATCAAAATTCAATATTTCTAGCGAAAAACAAGCCCGTGAAATCATTGCGGCGTTACAGGAATGGATTGATTAGTTTTATTTAGTCTTGTTGGGGCGAAGGCTTTAGCCTTCATTTTTTGTTACACATAAAGGCTAAAGCCTTCGCCCCAGTTTGCTTATTGATATTTTTATAAGCAAGCCATGAATGTGATGCATCATCGCCCTTTACGATAACCGCACCCTTGGATCGACTAAGGTGTAGGAAATATCGGTCAATAATAAGCCAATAATATAAAGTACCGAGCCTAAAAATACCATTGCTCTTACAATTGCAAAATCCTGTCCTTGAATCGCATCAATCGTATAACTGCCCAAGCCGGGAATACTAAAAAACGATTCGGTAATCAAACTACCCATAAATAACAACGGCAATACCACCACTACTCCCGTTAAAATCGGAATCATCGCATTCGGTAAAATATGCTTAAATAAGACCTGCGTTTCGGTTAAGCCTTTTGCTCGTGCAGTACGGACATAATCTTGCTCCACCTCTTCTAAAAATAAACTACGATACCAACGTGCGCCTGAGCCTAAGCCCGAAATAAGGCTAATAACAACCGGTAATATTAAAAACTTAAACGCATTTATGCCCGTGTCATAACCAGAAATAGGCACTAAACGTAATAATTTACCCATCAAAAACTGTCCGCCAATAATATAAAACAAGGCTGAAATCGACATAATCACGATACATAAAACAATACTGCTAAACTCCAAATAGCTCTGTCGAAATAACACCATCATTAACGCCACACTAATATTCAACACCAAGCCCAATAGTAAAGAAGGTAATGCCACCGCTAAACTAGGCCACATACGTTGCTGAATATCCGCACCAATATTACGCCCACTATCTGATAAGCCAAAATCAAAGCTAAATAAACGCAGCGATTTTTGATAAAAAATAGTATTTTTTATCACGTCTAAACCTTGCTCTTGCTGATTCACTAATAAAGGTAATTGATAGCCTCGCTGGGTTTTCCAATTCTCAATCGCTTGCTCAGTGACATGTTTTTGACCTAATTGCATCCGTGCCATATCATCAGGACTATTTACAATAAAAAACAACACAAAGGTTAAAATATTAACCCCTAATAATAACGGGAAAGCATACAAAATACGCCGTAAAATATAATTTAACATTACTTAAGCGTCTCCTTAGCACGACGTTGAAAACTGCGTATCGCAGGTAATAAACCTAAAATAACGATTATTAACATCACCCATAAAGGCCATAAAATAGCAGAGTTCCATTGCTTCCGCTTTTCAGTACGTTGTTTAGTCTCTAAGCGTAAATATTTTAATTTATTATTTGCCATTAAATTTGGTTTTAAATTACGATACCAGCTATGGTAAAGCGAAAAGCTTTTTGGATGTAAGCCAAAAATCCACGGCGCATCATGGCGTATCATTGCTTGCATTTGCTCAATAATCGCTAATCTCTCCGCGCCATTTTCCATATTACGCATTTTTTTAAACAACCTATCAAAGTCAGGATTTTGATAATTTGCCGCATTTTCACCGCCCTTAACCGCTTTGGCATTATCACCATATAATAAAAATAAGAAATTCTCAGGGTCGGGATAATCTGCATTCCAGCCCCACATAAAAATTTGAGCATTACCTTTCCGCATCTTCTGTTGAAAACGATTATAATCCGTCGCCCGAATCACTAATTGAATCCCTAATTTAGAAAATTGTTTTCGATACCAATTTAAACGCGCACGGTCATCCGCACCACCGCCGGCGGTATCTAAATATAAAATTAATGCAGTGCCTGTTTTAGCATCAATGCCATTCGCATAACCCGCCTCACGCATTAGTTGTTTAGCCGCCGATAGTGGTTTACGCTGAGGTGTATTATTGTGCCAATCATAAATATAATGATTAATGCCTTGTTGGTCATTGTGATAACCAAAAATTTCAGGGGGAATAGCCCCTTGTGCCGCCACACCACGCCCATTCATAAAAATAGAAATATACTCTTCATAATCAATCGCAATCGAAATCGCTAACCTCAATTTGCGTGCCTGTTCGGATTCCCCCCCCACTTGTTCATCAAGCATATTAAAGCCCATATAAGAAATAGAGCTCATCACCGCTGTTTGTAACTGGATACCTTTTTGCTGCATAGGCTCAGTCAAATTCAAACTGCCTGCAGTTAATTCTACCGCTTGGTCAAAACTATCTGATGCAATCCCCGAGGCATCATAATAACCCTGTAAAAACTTACTCCAATAAGGAATAGTCTCTTTTTCTAATCGATAAACCGCTTTATCAATAAAAGGCAAGGCTTTACCCGCATCCTTTAATAATCCACGTTGCTCATCTAATGCCTCACCCGCTGTGGGATAATAATCAGCATGAAAATTAGGATTTTTTAACATTACCATGCGTAAATTAGGATTATTTTCATCTAACATATAAGCCCCCGTGCCAATAGGCAGCCAATCTAGGCTAATATTCTTGCTCATTAATCCCTGTTGATGATAGAAGACATCTGCTTCCCACGGCATCGGTGCAAAAAAAGGCATCGCTAACCAAAAAATAAATTGCGGATATTTGCCGTGTATACGAATTTTATAACGATACCGGTCTAATACTTCAACGCCATTAATATTGATACCTTTAATCGCTGTTAATGGCTGCTCACCAATCGCCTCAGAAAAATCACGCAAACCCACAATATACTGCTTCATTAATTCAGCAATCGGTGATGAAATTTTCGGATGCACTAAGCGTTTAATTTGTTGCACATAATCCTCAGCGGTTAATTCACGCGTTGCTGTCTGTGAAAAATCCTTCAATGTATGGATATTATTTAACTCAACCGCTGATAATTGATGATATAAAAATTCTCCCTGCTTGTTTTTAGCAAAAGCCGCATGCGGCTGAAATAAAATACCTGGTTTTAAACTAATAATATAATCAGAATAACTCACCTGCTCTGCTGGAGCATCCGCTGATAATTGATTATCCTGCTTATCAAAATAAATAATATCCGGCATTTTCGAAGCGGTTAAAGGCTCTAATTCATAAGGTCGCTTTAAATAA
>CAJVYO010000162.1 GCA_913009515.1 uncultured Methylococcaceae bacterium | reverse complement strand
CCGCTTTAAAATTTTTCTTTGCGGCTTTAGCATCATATTCATCAAACTCTTTATAAAAATAAAGACTGGCATCTGCCATTTCAACCAATGTTTTACTACGCTCACGCTGTGCCAATACAATATCAACCAGCTCAGGCCCTTGTGTAATATCAATATCACGCTGCTGCATATGCCATACTAAATGTTTAGCGACTAATGCTGGTTCGCTATTCATAATATACTGATGATTAATCCATAGTAACTTTTCAGTATTAAACGCAGAAGCTGATACATTCACGGCCTTCAAATCAAACAGCTCAATCATTTCATCACGACTAAAAATTTCTTGGTCACCATGAGACCATCCTAAACGCACTAAATAATTTAACAACGCTTCCGGCAAATAACCTTCATCACGATATTGCATCACACTGACTGCACCATGACGCTTAGAAAGTCTTGCCCCATCATCACCTAATATCATTGGCACATGAGCATAATTTGGCAAATCTGCCCCTAACGCATTTAAAATATTAATTTGTCGCGGGGTATTATTAACGTGATCATCGCCTCTGACCACATCAGTAATCTCCATATCCATATCATCGACCACCACCGTTAAATTGTAAGTGGGTGAACCATCGGCACGCGCAATAATCAAATCATCTAGCTCTTGATTCGCAACGGTAATCTTGCCTTTGACCAAATCATTAATTTCCACAACACCCTCTTGAGGATTACGAAAACGTATCACCGATTGACCTGCCGACTTTGGTAAGGCTAAATCACGACATTTACCGTTATAACGTGGCTTTTCCTTATTAGCCATTTGCTGCTCACGTAACTGTTCCAGCTCATCTTTAGAGCAATTACAATAATATGCATGCCCTTCTGCTAATAATTGCTGAATAATTTCATCATAACGCTCAAAACGCTGTGTTTGATAATAAGGTCCTTCATCATGCTCCAAGCCTAACCACGTCATACCTTCAAAAATAGCATCTACTGATGCTTGAGTAGAGCGTTCTAAATCAGTATCTTCAATGCGTAAAACAAACTGACCTTGATTTTTTTTAGCATACAACCAAGAAAATAAAGCAGTTCTAGCACCGCCTACATGTAAGTAACCCGTGGGGCTAGGAGCAAATCGTGTTTTTATCGTCATTTTATCTATTCTTTAATTATTGACATGTTAGAATCATTTTATTCTTAAAATTTAATACCTTAAAAATAGATGATACAAAAAATTATTAAACCTATTATAACCTTAACTAGCTTAACTTTATTAGCCGCCTGTGCAACTGATCGCAGTGTATCGCCACCACTAGGTTCAGCAAAAGTCGGAGCCGTGCATCATGCCACTACTTATCCGCCGTTTACACCGACTACCATTGCCCAAAATACCCCTACGCTTAAATTTACTCAAATTACCGATAATGTCTTTGTTATTTTAGATACCTCTTCCTCTAAAAATACCATTTATGATAAAGGTAACTTACATGATTCAAAATTTACCGTACAAAAACAATTTTTAAACCAATTTAATAAAACCATCCCTGACGATATTACGCTGTCATCAGGTTTACGCAGCTTTGGCTTTGGACAATGTACTGATTGGTCAAATAGCAAACTTTTTCAAGCTATTACCCCACATAACCGCTTAAATTTTCAAGCGAATATGAACAAAGCAAACTGTGCTAGTGGTGGTTCGCCGATGGAAACTGCTTTATCCTTAGCATCAACTGACCTAGAAAAAGCACAAGGTAATATTGCACTGCTAATTGTTAGTGATGGTGACAAAATAGCCTCGAGTGCCTTAGATAATGCCAAACAATTAGAAAATAAATTTGGTGACCGCCTTTGTATCTATTCCGTATGGGTAGGTAATGCAAGTGAGCAGCAAGGACAATTCTTTTTACAAGAGCTATCAAATATAGCCGCTTGTGGGAAAAATATTAACTTAGATGATGTCAATACTAGCTCAAAAATGGGTAGCTTTGTTGAAGATATGCTGTTCACACAAGCAACCATTATTCCTAAAAAACCTGAGCCCCTCGATAGCGATAACGATGGTGTTTTAGATAAAGAAGATGTGTGTCCTGACACCCCAAAAGGTGCAACGGTCAACAAACAAGGCTGCTGGTCAATTACCGGCTTACAATTTGACACCAATAAAGCGACTATCAAAAAAGGCTATGAGTCTTCTCTTAATAGTGCTATTAAAGTTTTAAAAGATAATCCAAGCTTACATATTCAAATTGAAGGACACACAGACAGTGTTGGTTCTGACAAGCATAATCAAGACTTATCAGCACGTCGTGCAAATAGCGTACAACAGTATTTAGTCGAACGAGACATTGATATTAGCCGTTTAACTAATAAAGGATTTGGCGAACACCAACCTATTGCAGATAATGAAACCGATGCAGGACGAGCAGAAAACCGCCGTGTTGTTTTCAGTATTACTAAACGTTAATTGCTCATAAAAAAGCACCCTCAATGGGTGCTTTTTCTAAACGCTTAAATACCTAGCGTTACGCCGACCCCCAAACCATCAGGGGTGGTTTCTTGCTCCTCATTTTCATTATGCGGCCCTTCAAAATAAGGCATTACCTCAATATTAGACTCTTCTTCCTTTTGAGGAGAAAATATATTTTGCTCATATTGCTGTGTTGATGCATTAAGCCTATCTGCCTCACACTTTTCTTTTATTTTTAAATTTAACGCCAAATCTAAACTACGCATTTTTATCATATTGCAATCAGCATAAGCATAGCTCTCACCTAACATTGTCATACTCATAACCACTATTGCGGTTATTTTTAAACCTAATTTCTGCATATTTACCCCCGCACATTAAACCTTAATAACGGTCAAACCACCCATATAGGATTGTAACACTTTAGGTATTTCAATATCACCGCTAACTGTTTGATAGTTTTCTAAAATAGCCACTAAGGTACGTCCTGCAGCCAGTCCAGACCCATTTAAAGTATGCACTAATTCAGGCTTACCCGTTTCAGGATTACGCCAACGAGCTTTTAAACGTCTCGCTTGAAAATCCTTAAAATTACTGCACGATGAAATTTCTCTAAACTTATCTTGTCCTGGCAACCACACCTCTAAATCATAAGTTTTCGTTGATGAAAAACCGGTATCTCCTGCACAAAGCAATACTTTACGATAAGCCAAGCCTAATTTCTGCAAAATATTTTCGGCATCCGCGGTTAATGCTTCATGTGCCTGCTCTGATTCATCAGCCTTAACAATTTGCACTAATTCCACTTTTTCAAATTGATGCTGACGAATTAATCCCCGCACATCACGCCCATATGCCCCCGCCTCACTTCTAAAGCACGGACTATGACACACCATTTTTAAAGGTAAACTATCAGCCTCTAAAATTTCATCACGCACAATATTCGTCACTGGCACTTCAGCGGTAGGAATCAGGTATAAATCTGGCTCGGCACTGACTTTAAATAAATCATCGGCAAATTTAGGTAACTGCCCGGTGCCATATAGACTATCCGCATTCACAATAAAAGGCACATAAGTTTCATCATAACCATGCTCATCAATATGCGTATCTAACATAAATTGAATTAAAGCACGTTGTAAACGAGCAATCTGACCTTTTAATACCACAAAACGGGCACTGGTAATTTTTGCACCGGTTTCAAAGTCCATGCCCTGATGCAATACCCCCAAATCAACATGGTCTTTTATCTCAAAATCAAATTGCGGCTTTTCACCCCATTGAGACAACTCAATGTTTTCATCTTCATCTTTCCCTGCTGGCACAGACGCATCTAAAATATTAGGCAAGGCTTCCATAATAGCCAGCATATCAGCTTGAATCTGAGCTAATTCAACTTCAGCGGCTTTGAGTTCATCGCCTAAACCACCTATTTTATCAAAGATAGGCTGAGTATCTTCGCCCTTGGCTTTCGCTTGTCCAATCGACTTAGAAATAACATTTTTTTCATTTTGTAATGCTTGGGTTTTTACCTGAATCGCTTTACGACGTTTTTCTAATTGCGTATAACGCTCAACATCAAACTCTACGGCACGACGTTTTAACTGTACTTGTACTGCATCAATATCTGTTCTAAATAAATGAGGATCTAACATAATAATTTAACTTACCTTAAAATTTTAACTATAAAAAATTGTAACCACTAAATTTGACGCCCTAACCACGCCCCTAAACTCACCATCGCTATCGACAACAGGGTATTAGCAAAAAAAACACTCACGAACATTTGCGTATGAGTATTCAATAAATGTCCTGACTCTACTAATGACAGCATAAGATATAAACCTGAAAATATAACAAACAAACCCACCAGCAAAGTCCAACTAATCACTTGGTGATCTATATTGACAGTGACTTTAGTCATCAACAGCATACCGATAAATCCAATTATCAATGCCCCTAGCATATTGACAATCATTAGCCCATACAGCATATCGCCTGCCACAGGTAAATTACGCCCTATTAATACACCCAGCCATACTGCCAACAGACACGCCGCTAAACTTAGGATTATATTCAATGCCGCTTTATTAAGCTGCCCTTGTTCTAGTAGCGTCATTGTCTCTAATGAAAACGTAGAAAAGGTCGTAAAAGACCCTAACAAACCGACTAAAATAGCCGAACG
>CAJVYO010000161.1 GCA_913009515.1 uncultured Methylococcaceae bacterium | reverse complement strand
GCTCGGCACCAAATATAGTGAACAAATGAAAGCCAATGTTATTAATGAAGCCGGTAAAAGTGCAACCTTAGTCATGGGCTGTTACGGCATTGGTATTTCACGTTTAGTGGCCGCAGCAGTGGAACAATCTCACGATGATCGTGGCATTATTTGGCCCGCGAATTTAGCACCCTTTCAAGTGGCACTCTGCCCGATGAATATGCACAAATCAGAACGTCTACGCACCGCAGCGAATAAACTGTATCAAGATTTAAAAGCAGCCGGTATTGATGTATTATTTGACGACCGTAAAGTCAGAGCAGGCTTTATGTTCTCAGATATGGAACTCATTGGTATTCCCCATCGCATCGTCATTGGTGATCGGGGTTTAGATACTAATATGGTTGAATACCGTGCACGAACTGATAGCGATAATCAAGATATTGCCTTAGATGGCATTGTTGATTTTATTAAAACTAAACTTGCTTAAATTAAGGACTAAAAATGCCTAAAGCGAATGAATTAAAACGCGGAATGATTGTTGAAATTAATGACGTCCCACATACTGTTAAACAAGTTGATTCACGTAGCCCTTCTTCACGCGGTGCCTCAACACTTTATAAAATCCGCTTCACTAATTTAAAAACCGGTCAAAAACTCGACCAGTCCTTAAAAGGCGATGATTTTTTCAAAGAAGCCGATTGTATCCGTGTGCAAGTGCAATATTCCTATCACGATGGCGAAAGCTATGTGTTTATGAATTTAGAAGACTTTAGTCAATATAATCTGAATGATGAGGATTTAGAAGGACAAAAAGACTATTTGCTCGAAGGTTTAGAAGGCATTACCGCGATGATAATGGATGGACAAATTTTAGGCATTGAATTGCCTGCCGCCGTGAGTTTAGAAATTATTGAAACCGCACCCGGCATTAAAGGCTCTTCTGCGACAGCACGCACTAAATCCGCGATTTTACCCACCGGTTTAGATGTACAAGTGCCTGAATATTTAGAGCAAGGTGAAATCATTAAAATTAATACTATCACTGGTAAATTTATGTCACGGGCATAATACCCCACGGCTTTCTTATAAAAATATGGATAGAGCAGTCTATTCAGTTAATGGGACGAAGGCTTTAGCCTTCATGGGTAACAAAAAATGAAGGCTAAAGCCTTCGCCCCAATTTTTGACTAAATAATACGCCAAAGTTTTATGAGAAAGCCAGCGACTCACTAATTAATAATTTAATAAACTATTTATGCAAACAGACTGGCTTACCTTTTTAAACACCCAATCCTTCGCTTCCAATATTACTGACCCAGAAAGTAATTTTATTGCCCCTTTAACTCACCTTAGCGTTTTAAGCATCAGTGGCGAAGATGCAGCACTGTTTTTACAAGGTCAAACCACCTGCGACATCTATAAATTAGAGCTAGGCAAAGCCCAACTAGGTGCTTTATGTAATGCTAAAGGCCGCACCATTAGCACCTTTATCATTATTAAACAGCCCCATGAATTTCAACTCATTTTAACCACCGAATTACTGCCTAAGGTACAAAAAAAATTACAGCTGTATATTCTCCGCGCCAAAGTCACTTTAACCGATTGTTCTGACGCATTCACAGTTATCGGCTTAAAAAGTAATACCTCAGTTAATAATGCGATTGACTATCCTGACCAACAAAACCGTTATTTAATCATTGCCGCTCTCGATGAGGCACAGAACATTTGGAACACATACAGCGATTATCAAGCTATCACCACACAAGCATGGTTGAGCTTGGATATTGATGCTGGCATACCGTGGTTATTTAAAGAAACCACCGAAGAATTTGTGCCACAAATGCTTAACCTTGATACGCTCAATGCGATTAGCTTTGAAAAAGGCTGTTATACCGGACAAGAAATTGTGGCTCGCACCCATTATCTCGGTAAAAATAAACGCAGCCTAACGCTTATGAACTATGACAGTAGTGATACTATCACATTAGGCTCGCATATTATCAGCACTGAAAATCCGGAACTTATCTTAGGCACTGTGGTATTACACACGCCACAAAAACTATTAGCAGTCTTAAAAGATGAAGCCTTTAATACCAACGCTCTTTGTGTAGATAATCCAGAAAAAACACCTCTTACGCTTAATCAAAAATAATATTATGACTCCTGAAATCGCACAACGCTTTAGACGCTTAGGCATGTGGACTATTTTTGCCGTTTACTTTGTTATTTTAGTCGGCGGCATTGTACGAGCTTCAGGGGCGGGAATGGGCTGTCCTGATTGGCCCACCTGTTTTGGACAATTAATTCCGCCTACCAGTGAAGCGGAATTACCCGCTAATTATCACGAAATTTATGCGGTCGGTTACAGCAATACTGATTTTAACGTAGTTAAAACCTGGACAGAATATCTCAATCGTTTAACGGGCGTTACCATTGGTATTTTTATTTTCCTGACTTTATGGGCATCACGCGCTTATTTAAAAACTGATAAAGGGGTATTTTATCTGTCGCTCAGTGTGTTTTTATTGGTAGGTTTTCAAGGTTGGCTCGGGGCAGTAGTGGTTAAAACCCACTTACACCCACTGATGATTACTGCCCATATGCTCTTGGCTTTATTTATCGTCGCCCTGCTGATTTATGCGATTGCTCGTTCCCAGCATGATTCACTACAGAAAATCGATATTTCAAATTTATCGGCACGCTTTAAAACGGTGTTAATGGTAGCCATGATGATGACCTTAGCTCAAGTGGTAATGGGGACACAAGTTCGTGAAGCGGTGGATTTAATCGCCAATCATCACCAATATATTGACCGTGAATATTGGCGTGATAGCTTTCCGATTATTTTTTATGTCCATCGCTCATTCTCTTCGCTGATATTATTCACCAATTTATGGTTAGTCTGGCAAATATATAAAACCGTCGCTAAAAATAATCTACTCTTAAAACTTGCCTACAGTTTAATAGCTCTCGTTGTCTGTGCTATTTTAGCCGGCATGAGTTTAGACCGCTTAGGTATGCCCGCCGTGGTACAGCCGCTTCATTTATTAATCGCCACATTAATCTTCGGTTTACAATTCTTTATGTTCATTTGTTACCATTATGCAGAGGAAAAACGCCATGCTTAAAAAAAATCTGAGCCGCTTATTACGTTTTTTATATCGTGTCGAAGTCCACGGTTTAGAGCATTATCATGCCGCTGGTGAACGTGTACTAATTATTGCTAATCACACCTCATTTTTAGACCCGTTATTATTAGGCGTTTTTCTACCCGATAGAATTACTTTTGCCATTAATACCCAAATTGCAGAGCGTTGGTGGCTTAAGCCTTTTTTAAGTTTATCCCATGTTTTTCCCATGGATCCTACCCATCCCATTTCGCTGAAAAATCTGATTCATCATCTACACTCCCCGAGTAAAACGGTGATATTTCCAGAAGGTCGTATTACCGTCACTGGCTCATTAATGAAAGTGTATGACGGTACCGGCATGGTCGCTGATAAATCAGGGGCAACTATTCTGCCTATTCGCATTGATGGCGCTCAATACACGCCGTTTTCACGTTTAAAAAATATTATTCGCTTACGCTTATTCCCGAAAATTACGCTGACTATTTTACCGCCGAAACAGCTCAGTGTTGACCCTGCATTACGCGGTAGAGAACGTCGCCATACTTGTGGGCTGATGCTCGATGATATGATGTCGGATATGATTTTTGCGAGTAGTGACTATCAAAAAACACTCTTTTCCGCACTGCTGGATGCCAAAACCATTCATGGCGGACAACATACCGTTGCCGAAGATATTGAACGCCAACCATTATCTTATAACACCCTTATTACACGCTCACTTGCCATTGGTAATGCCATCAAGAAAATCAGTGCTGACAATGAAAATATTGGCGTGTACCTGCCTAATAGCACTAAAACCTTAAATGTGGTGCTGGGTTTACAGATTTTCAATCGTGTCCCTGCCATGCTCAATTATTCAACAGGGGCAAAAGGTATGCAGTCTGCCTGCCATACCGCCAATGTTAAAACCGTACTCACCTCAAGACGTTTTATTGAACTCGGAAAATTTACCGACGATGCAGAACAACTGGCAAAAGTGGTCAATTTAGTTTATTTAGAAGATATTGGGGCTAACATCACCTCACTGGATAAATTAATCGCCTTAGTGCAAATGAAAACCGCCGCGTATTGGTATCCTTATTCAGCACCCAAAGCAACGAATCCAGCAGTGGTTTTATTTACCTCAGGTTCAGAAGGTACGCCTAAAGGTGTGGTTTTATCACATAGCAATATTTTAGCGAATCATAAACAAGTCTCGGCGCGTATTAGTTTTAATGCTCAAGATGTAGTGCTTAATTTTTTACCGATGTTTCATTCCTTTGGTTTCAGTGTCGGCACCTTATTACCTATTATGAACGGCATGACCACCTTCTTTTATCCATCTCCGTTACATTACAGTGTCATTCCTGAAATGGCGTATGAAACTAATGCCACCATTATGTTTGGGACTAATACTTTTTTTGCCGCATATGGTAAAAAAGCCCATGCCTATGATTTTTATAATATGCGTTATGTGGTCGCAGGGGCTGAAAAACTCCATGAAAGCACCCGTCAACTGTGGTCAGATAAGTTTGGTATTCGTATTTTAGAA
>CAJVYO010000160.1 GCA_913009515.1 uncultured Methylococcaceae bacterium | reverse complement strand
CCGATCTCTTCTATCCAGGACATGATTATCATGGCAAACGAGTCTCTAGTATTGCTCAAGAAATTGCCTTAAATCCGCGCCTCGGTCAACAAAAAACCTGTGCAGAATTTATTGAGATTATGAATAATCTCAACTTAAGTTATCCAAAATATATTGATGAAGCGCTGCCTGCTAATAAAATTTGCGGTCAAACTCCCAATGCTATTCAACAAGGATAAATATCATGATGCTTATCAGCGTTATTGCCGTCATAATTGGTATTTTATTAGGCTTATTAGGCGGTGGAGGCTCTATACTCACTGTACCCGCTTTAGTTTATATTGCGGAAATTTCACCTAAATCCGCTATTATTACCTCTTTAATCGTCGTTGGCTGTACAAGCATCATTGCTACATTAAATCATGCTCGAAAAAAACATGTCTGCTGGAAAACAGGGTGTTTATTTGGTTCGGCAGGCATGGTAGGTGCCTTTTTAGGTGGACGTTTAACGAGTTATATTCCCGAAGCATTACTGTTAGTCTTACTCGGCATAGTAATGTTAATTGCATCATTTTCAATGATTTTCAAACGACAAAATAAAAATAACGAAGAGCATCAAGGCTCTATTTGTCCTGCCGAACTCCCTATTCTTGCTATTTTATTAGACGGTTTTTTCCTCGGCATGATTACAGGGTTAGTAGGTGTGGGCGGTGGTTTTTTACTGGTGCCAGCCTTAACTAATTTAGCTCATTTACCCGTACACGGTGCTATTGGTACATCACTATTCATTATTGCACTACAAAGCAGTGCCGCGTTAATGGGGCATGCACAACATTTAAACATTGATATCTCTCTAACAGCTATCGTGAGTTTATGTGCAGTTATCGGTAGTTTTATCGGGGCGTATTTTGCCCGTTATATGCCCGCTCATTTATTAAAAAAGCTCTTTGGCTATTTTGTGTTAATTCTAGGCAGTGGTTTACTCTATAAAGAGGTGAATGCAGCTATTATTCAAGATATTAAAGACTTACTAAGCCAATATCGAGAATTTATTTTAGGTTTAGGTAGTGCAATTAGCGTTACAATTTTATATCGTTTTTGGCTTTGGTTACATACAAAAACCAGCAAAATATAACATAACATTGTTATATAACACTCGAAAACAAGTCATATAACACATCAAATGGCCTTTGAAAATCATGTCTACGCCTGCCTAATGCCAATATGCTATTATGGGAAGTTATGGATATTACACAGATTATAAACTCCCCTATTTTTATAGCCTTTTTTATTGGGCTTTTTAGTAGCTTACATTGCGTATCAATGTGCGGCTCTATTATTGGCACGCTTTCATTGAGCTTAAAGCCTGACATTCGTCAAAATAAATCAAAGATGTTCGCCTTTATTTTTAGTTATAATTTTGGACGAATTTTTAGCTATGTATTAGCAGGTTTTATCATTGGCTTTATTGAATCCATTGTAACGCTGCCGCTAGGTGATGAGCATGGCCATCGATTATTACAAATCCTATCATCACTGATTATTACCGGTGCCGGATTTTATATTGCCGGTTGGTTTCCCCAATTTGCTTATATTGAAAAAACGGGTTCTCGTTTCTGGAAAGCCATTGAGCCTTATGGCCGAAAATTAATCCCTGTTGCCAGTTTAAATCAAGCGTTTTTATTTGGCATGGTGTGGGGCTGGATTCCTTGTGGATTAGTTTATACTGCCCTTGCACTCGCCGCGACATCAGGCGATGCTTTAACCGCAGCAGCAACCATGTTTACTTTCGGATTAGGCACCTTACCTGCCGTCATGAGTTCTGGTATCGTGAGTAGTTTTATTAGTCGATTATCACGTTTACAAAATACTAAACGTACAATCGGTATTTTATTAGTTTTAGTCGCTATTTTTAACGTATGAGTTCAACATCTTTTGACACTATCATCAGCAACACCCCTGTATTTGACAATGTACTGCGTAGTGCTCGCATGCTTGCCAATACCGATGTCACCATTCTTATTAAAGGAAAAACAGGGACAGGCAAAGAAATACTCGCTCATGCAATTCAACAGGATAGCCAACGCAAAGATAAGCCTTTTATTACATTAAATTGTGCTGCACTGTCAGAATCATTAATTGAATCCGAACTCTTTGGCCACAAAAAAGGAGCCTTTACCGGTGCCATTGCGAATAAAATAGGTATTATTAAAGCCGCTGATACGGGCACATTATTTCTTGATGAAATAAATTCACTATCACTCTCCGTCCAAGCAAAACTGCTCCGTTTTTTAGAAAATGGTGAATGTATGGCTGTCGGTGATACTCAGCCCTATAAAGTGGATGTACGCATTATTTCCGCGACCAACAGCGATTTACAAAAACAAATTACCGAAGGCAGCTTCCGAGAAGATCTCTTTTTTCGACTGAATGTCATTCCCTTGGAAATCCCTTCACTAAAAGAACGTATCGAAGATATAGAACAACTTATCCAACATTTTCAACGTAATTTTTCTAAAACCCATGCTATTCCCCCGCAACAATTTAATAAACAAACGCTAAAAATATTACATAACTATAGTTGGCCCGGTAATATTAGAGAATTACGGAATTTATGTGAACGCATGATGATTCTGCTGCCTGGTGAAAATATTAATCCTGAAAACTTACCGCATGAATTTTTTAATTCACACCCACAAACCAATACTGAAAGTTCAGAATTTACCCTACCCGATATTGGCTTGAATTTAGAAAAACTAGAAGCTGATTTAATTTATCAAGCCCTAAAACGCACCAATGGCAATCGTGCTAAATCCGCACGTTTACTAGGTTTAACACGTGATACGCTACTTTATCGCATTCAAAAGCACGGCATTGCACTCCATTAATTATTGCTCTTAGTCTCCCCGCCTATTGTGATATACTCTGACCCAATAAATCATTACGTTAAAAGCCTTCTAATATGTCAATTAGTACTAGAAAAAATACCCAGCAAGTCCAAATAGGAAACATTAAAGTAGGCGGCAAAGCCCCTATTGTCATTCAGTCGATGACTAACACCGATACTGCTAATATTGAATCGACCGTTAAACAGGTTATGGAATTAGCCGATGCTGGCTCTGAATTAGTCCGGATTACCGTCAATAATGAAGAAGCCGCCGCCGCAGTCGCTCAAATTAGACAGCAACTTGATGATAACGGCTATTCTGTGCCATTAGTTGGTGACTTTCACTTTAATGGTCATAAACTCTTAGAAAAATTTCCTGACTGCGCGCAAGCATTAGGCAAATTTAGAATTAACCCTGGAAATGTAGGCAAGGGGGCGAAAAGAGATTTACAGTTCCAACAAATGATTGAATGTGCGGTTAAATATGATAAGCCAGTGCGTATTGGCGTTAACGGTGGCAGTTTAGATCAATCGGTTTTAACACGCTTACTCGATGAAAATCGTCAAAAATCAGAACCCGAAGAACTTTCTGCCATTACTCGTGAAGCGATTATTGTGTCCGCATTAGAAAGTGCTGCTGCTGCTGAATCTTATGGCCTCGGTAAAGATAAAATAATTTTATCCTGCAAAATAAGCAATGTACAAGAATTAATCAGCATTTATCAACAACTTGCCGAACGCTGTGATTACGCCTTACATTTAGGTTTAACTGAAGCGGGTATTGGCTCTAAAGGCATTGTCGCTTCTTCCGCTGCCCTTTCAGTGCTAATGCAGCAAGGCATTGGTGATACCATTCGTATTTCTTTAACACCTGAACCGGGTGCAGCACGGACTAAAGAAGTCATTGTCGGACAAGAAATTTTACAAACCATGGGCTTTCGTTCTTTTACCCCGATGGTCATTGCATGTCCAGGCTGTGGACGCACAACCAGTGATTATTTTCAAAAATTAGCCATGGACATTCAATCTTATCTACGCGAACAAATAGGCATGGTTTCCCAAGATCCATATTTATTCAATGGCACTGTTGCTGAAAACATTTTATACGGTAATGTGGAAGCCAACCAAGAACAAATGAGAAAAGCCGCTATAGCGGCACACGCCGATGATTTTGTTAAAAGCCTTCCAAGGGGGTACGACACCCGGATAGGAGAACGCGGGGTAAAACTTTCCGGTGGAGAAAAACATCGTATCGCCATTGCCCGCACACTTTTAAAGGATCCACCAATCTTGATCTTAGATGAAGCTACCGCCTCCGTCGACACAGAAACAGAATTAAAAATAAAGGAAGCCCTTACTTCTTTGATGGCGAGACGAACGACAATATTAATAGCGCATCGACTATCAACACTAGAAGGAGCCGATAGGATTCTAGTAATAAAATCAGGAAAACTAGTAGAATCTGGAACACATGGCCAAATGATAAACAATAAAACAGAATATGCTCAACTATTCCGAAGTCAAATGCACCTATGATTAAAAACGATTTTATTCAACTAGTAGTTTTAAATCCAATTTCGCCAATTTTTCGAAATTTTTTGTGGCGGTTTTCAGTTAGGGCTTCAGGCACTAGCTGAGAAACAGCCTGCAAATTATTTCGCAGCGCTTTTTTTAGCAAAATGGCAGCACGCTTATGGTGGCGGTGTGCGCCACCCAGAGGTTCTCGAACAATCTCATCAATCACACCAAACTCCATCAAACTAGGCGCAGTCAAGCTTAAGGCATCGGCAGCCTGAGCTACCTTATCTTTAT
>CAJVYO010000159.1 GCA_913009515.1 uncultured Methylococcaceae bacterium | reverse complement strand
CTTTCCAACTCGGGTGTTTGCCGCATAAATTCAAGGTATTCTTCAGGCTCACAGAAACCCATCACCTTCTCAACCCCTGCTCGATTATACCAAGAGCGATCAAACAAAATAATCTCACCTCGGCTAGGTAAATGCTTCATATAACGCTGAAAATACCACTGCCCTTGCTCAATCTCACTGGGTTTCTCAAGTGCAACCACCCTTGCCCCACGAGGATTCATATGCTCCATAATACGCTTGATAATCCCCCCTTTTCCCGCAGCATCACGCCCTTCGAATAAAATCACCACCCGTTGACCGCTTTCTTTTACCCAGCCTTGCATTTTTAAAAATTCAATTTGTAATTCTTTCTTTAACTTCTCATACTCTTCACGCTCCATTTTTTCAGCATAAGGATAATTCGCATTTTTAAAAATTTTTTTCTTACTCAACTTCGCTATATCTTCTAAATTCGCTAAATCTTGCTCTTTATGTTCTGATAGAGTATTAGCTGTTGTTAATTTAGTTTTCTTCATATTAAAAACCTCTTAAAATTTCAGTATATTTACTTTTTTCGCTATTTTAATTTCTTCTTTATCACTTATGATTTATAAAAATCTATTATTTTTTATTCTTTTATTAAGCATTAGTCCATTGAGTCTTGCTCATGGGGTTGATGAAAATACCGCACAGTTCTTAAGTGATAATAATCAAACCGCTATCGGTGCTTTCATCTATATCGGAGCAAAACATATGCTAACAGGTTATGACCATTTATTATTTTTAGTCGGCGTGATATTTTTTCTATACCGTCTTCGAGATATTCTGTTATATGTTAGCTTTTTCACCCTAGGGCATAGTATTACGCTTATTTTTGGGGTGATTAGCCATATTCAACTCAATGCTTATTTAATCGATGCCATTATTGCCTTTTCTATTATTTATAAAGGCTTTGATAATCTAGGCGGCTTTAAAATAATCTTTAACGCCCAACCCAACCAAAAAATAGCGGTGTTAATTTTTGGCTTATTTCACGGTTTCGGCTTAGCCACTAAATTACAAGAACTGCTGCCACCGAGTGAGTCGTTACTCTTTAATTTAATTGCCTTCAATATCGGCGTGGAAATAGGGCAAGCCCTCGCGTTATTATTTATTGTTACCCTGTTTAGTTTTTGGCGGCAGTCACACAGTTTTAATCATTTTACGGTCACTGCCAACACCTTGCTGATGTCTTCCGGCTGGGTATTATTAATGTATCAACTCACTGGTTACGCCATCTCATGAATACCACCCCACTTTCCGCACGCCGCTTAATTTTTTCTAGTCTTGCGTCACTTTTATTTGCCATACTATTTTTTATCTTCGCGGTCTTGCCCGCTGAATTTAATATTGATCCCACAGGATTAGGCAAAAAACTGGGTTTAACCGCACTTGCTAAAACAGCACCGGCTCGTGCACACGCTAAAATAACCCCTATTCTCAATAAACAATCCGCTGCATGGCAAGATATTGTACTGATTACGATTCCTGCACAAACAGGTCTCGAATATAAATTTAAACTCAATAAAGATGAAAATTTACACTTTAGTTGGCAGACTCAAGACCGACAGACTTTATACTTTGATTTTCATGGCGACCCTGAAGGCGATACCAGCGGTTATTTTAAACGCTATAAAGAACAAACGGCTAGTCAATTACAAGGTGACTTAATCGCGCCTTTCACTGGCAAACACGGCTGGTATTGGAAAAATAATAGCCAAAATGCTATCACTATTATTTTAAAATCCAGCGGTAACTATGACATTATTGGCCTGCTCTAATTTGCCGCCACTAACGCCTGAATGAGTTCACGTAATTTTGCCTGAATAATACGCGTATTCTCCGCGCCCATGCGTAACATTTGTTTTTCTAAGGCACTCAGGCTCTCTAATTTTGGATCAGCAAAACGATAGCGTACCGTTGGGTGCAATAATTCAATCTCTGATTCAATCACCGGAATACGTAAAATTTTAGCCGCTGCCCCTTGCACAATATCTAAAACAGTATAAATTTTAGGGTATGAATATTCCCCAAACACTTGCGCTAATAAGGGTTGATATTTTTGATACAAACGCACCGCTTTTTGCGTATCAATAGACTTTATCGCTTGTGCCAGTCGGTCATAACGATGATAAGACTGTGCATTCATATAAAACTTTTTACCCACCTTTTTAACCTTAAACTCTCCCAATAAATTAAATTTACGCAATAATTTTAAAGGCGGGCGTAAACCTTGTGAAATATCGTTGAGTATCGACATCACTAAACGAATCGTTTGCGGCTCTACAAACATAAATTTCAACGCAGGTGAAACCGCTAATAAATCACGCTGAAACGCTTTATCACTTGCGGCTAATAACGGTAATGGCGGTTGCTTTACCACCGGAGTAGAATCAAAGCTATCTAATGTCGCAACTGGCTCTAATGCCGCCTTATTGTCCTGCAAGGATTTATTTAATTTAGGCGGCAACTCAGGTTTATAAGGCTCACGCTTCACCGTATTATCGGTGGGATACTGCTTCGTTCGCTGAGGAAGTGATAATATTTTATGCGGTTTTCGCCATTTTTCTTTATGAATATTAGCTGATGGGTCACTGTCATCAGAATTTAATAAAAATATCCCCCCTGCTGATAAACATAAAATACTCGCAAGGCTCCCTAAAATAATCGGCATTTTTGATGGCTTCACTGCGGTCACTGACATTATCTATTCCTCGCTCTCTTTATATTCCGCTATAATAAGCGGAAGTAGTTATTTTTTCAATTCAGAGAACCTTTATGTCTTATACAATTTATTTATCCGGTGAAATTCATTCAGATTGGCGCGAACAAATCAGCCAAGGTATATTACAAGCTGGTTTAGATATTGAAGTGCTCACCCCTATTACTGACCATGATGACAGCGATAATGTCGGTGAAGTTATTCTAGGCAAAGAACAGTCCGCCTTTTGGAAAGATCATAAAGCGGCAAAAATAAATGCCTTACGCACGCAAAGCTATATTAGCCGCTCCGATATTGTCATTGTAAGATTTGGCGATAAATACCGTCAATGGAATGCCGCTTTTGATGCCGGAACCGCTTTTGGACAAGGTATTCCAGTTATTGTGATGCATGATGAAGCATTGACTCACCCTTTAAAAGAAATAGATGCCGCCGCCTTAGCCGTCACAGAAACGCCTCAACAAGTTGTTGAAATTTTAAAATATATTTCTCAATAAAAAATAGCCTACGCCCCAAAATTTGATATTTCAATTTATGAAAAAACCTTATCTCTTAGCTTTTTTAAGTGTGATTAAATTGAATGCCGTCTATGCAGGTCAACCCACTAATATAGAAGATTTATTAGCACTGCCGTTAACTGAATTAATTGAGACAGAAATTATTTCATCAACAAAAATTGCCACTAAAATCAGTGCCGCCCCTAGCAGCATTACCGTTTATAACCATAAAGATATTAAATATTTAGGGGCTAGAAAACTCAGCGATATTCTTATTTTAGTGCCAGGCATACAAATACAAACCAAAGGTAATAATCGCGAAAAATTATGGGTACGTGGCGTACAATCTGAATTTAATAATAAAATTGCTCTCTATATTGATAATATTCCCTTACGCAATGCGTTTAATGAATTTCAAATAGATGAAGAGCTGCCGATTGAAAGCATTAAAAAAATTGAAATTATTCGTGGCCCCGGCTCAGCATTGTATGGAGCAAATGCATTTGCCGCGGTCATTAATATTTTCACCTTTCAAGCGAATGAGCGTGAACAAAATATAGTTAAACTTAGTTTAGGTGAAGCCAATACCCAAATCGGCTATTTTTCTGTTGCCAAAAATATCAATCAATTCGCTAATGTGATGTTAGAAGGTAAATTGCTTAACACCGATGGACGCAATCCCGATTATGACCGTAAAGGCATCGCAAATAACCGAGATGCCACCCAACAACTCGGTTATATTCGTTTTAAATCTTCGGCGTTGGATAATAAATTAAATTTTAGTGCGAGTTATAGTCATTTTGACAATGAACGCATTGATAAAAGCTATCCAACAGAAAATAGCAGGCAGCATGGTAATATGCGTTTTTCAATTGCCTATCAACAGCAATTTGAACAATGGGGCATTGATGCGAATAGCTACTACACGCAAAGTACACGCTTAGAATCTGAAACTAAATATCAATCCTTAACCGACTTAAGCATTAAAGAATCGTTTGATTTTATTGATAGCACCGAACTTATCGGTAGCTATGCGGCTCTCAATTATCAACCTATTACCAGTAATAAAATCATTTTCGGCGTTGATATTAAAAATGAACGCTTATTAAACAGCTCATTCACCGATAATATCACCCAAGATGAATTAACTTTTATTCAGCCTCAATATGAAAATATGAGCTTGTTTGATACCGGAATTTTCCTGCAAGATCAGCAATCATTCTTCGATAATAAAACGCAATTCACAGTAGGCTTACGTTTTGATATCTTAGAACTCTTTGAAGATCAGTTTAGTTATCGTTTAGGATTAACCCATGCCTTTACAGACTCTATTTCAGCTAAACTCCTCTATGGAACTGCCTACCGCTCACCCAGTTTTTTAGAATTTACCCGCTCACCGGTTGGCTCTGTCTTGCCTGATGTTGAAAATATTGAAACCATCG
>CAJVYO010000158.1 GCA_913009515.1 uncultured Methylococcaceae bacterium | reverse complement strand
ATGAATAGTTAAGCTTGGGTAGCGTTATTTTTATAAAATCGATTTAATGCCCAAATAGGGAATATATTTCGGTACGAGCTATAGGTGATCATGCAGTTATAGTTGAAAACACCCGAGATGCTTTCTTGATCCCAGTCACCATTGTCGAGCTGTCGCTGTATAAGTAAATCTATGCCACGCTGAATGGCTTCTTGTTCGTCTGAGCTTGCAGCTTGCAATGCAAGTAGCGCCCATGCGGTATTGACGACCTGGGAGGTTTCGGCCTGGGTGTAAACCATTTTTGCGCAAGATTCATAGGTTTCGCCCCAGCCACCATCAGGCATTTGCTTATTGATGAGAAAATCACAGGCCTTGTTAATGCTGGCCGTTCTTAGTTCTGCGTCAATATACTCTTTACCCTGAACCAGGGCTTCTACAGCAAACCATGTGGCATAAGTAAAACAAACTGCCCAGCCGCCATACCATGATCCATCTGTTTTTTGTTTCTTGATAATAAATTGTAAGCCTTCACTAATGGCTAGGCGTATTTGCTGATTTTTATAATCAGGGTAATCCTCTTGAATCTCAAGCAAGGCAATCACACAGGCCGCACTACATTCAGTCCAGGAGTAATCAATCATGATATCAGCAAAGATTTCAGAGGGGTTGAGTGCCTCTAGCCATTGTGGAGAGCGGCTTAATTCATAAGTTGGCCAGCCGCCATCCTGATTCTGATAGGACAGAATAATATCAACTGCCTGTTTAATGCGTGCTTCGCTAATGCTGCTTTTAACAATACCTGTTTTGTGTACAGCAAGAGTGGCGCTTAGGCCTTTTGCTGTACAGTCGGCTACTGGCCAGCCTTGTTCCGCAGTAGAAAATGGCCAGCTGCCAATCATCGGATGGCGAAAAAATTCCGCATGACTACTATGTTCTGCTTTAATCTGCATAGCATCAATAAATTGATAACTTTTTTGCAAGGTTTTAGGGAAAAGTTGCCCTACGTCACTTTCAAGCATCGCACTGGTCGTTAAGGCAACATCCCAAAGCTGTGAGCCATTATAACCACTCATTTTCATGCCATCTTCAGCGACCCATAAATAATCGTACCAACGGGCAACATGCTGTTTAAACTGCTTAGATTCCTTGCCATAAGCATGCCAAATACACATTGAATTAATCGCTTTATTAACAGGCCCTATATCAATATAATCAGTTTGAGCATCTTCAGCATTAATGTATTTTAATAAGTAAGCAATGGTATTTTCACGAATATCCTCTGACTTAATTTTTTCGTAGGTATTACTGAATAAATTGGTCCACTTTAAAACAGCTGACTGCGTCGTATAATCATCTTTATCACAGATTTTATTACGTTGTTGCGGCCAGTTTATGGTCGCAAAATCTTCCGTGTAGATTTCCGTTCTTAGCTCACGAATTAAATCATTTTCAGGCACTTGTATCCGCTCTGCATAACAATAGGCCATCGGTAAATACACCATGCGACTATGACACCAATAACGCGATGGATGTACCGGCAACCATTTAGGCAATAACCACATTTCAGGAAACAAACTATTAAAACCCGCCCAATCATATAAATTTAAAATCGCTAAATAAAACTTACCCCATGACGGAATCCCTGTTGCCCCACCATTATCAGCCATCCATTGGCGAGCGTTAACTAATCGCTCATCGTTTTTATCAGCCCCTAATATTCGCAGTGACACATATTGCATCACCGTGCCAAACATGGTGGAATCACCTTCAATATGCATCCCCCAGCCGCCATCATCTTGCTGATGATTAAACAGATAAATTTTCATCATTTCTTGATGAGGCTTAGGAAAAGGGGTATCGGATAAATAAGCCGCAATCAACAAACCGGGTAATAAAAATAACGGACCACCATAATCGCCCGCCCAATGCCCTTCGTCACTTTGTAAACGACTAAAATACTCCATGCCATTAACAAGTGCATCAACAACTTGCTGCTCTTCCGCATTGTTAGCCTCTGGCTTATCTACCTGAAAACCTTTATTGTTCTTCGCCAACATTTGTTGCCGAAAGGGTTTATCACTCGCACTCGGATTATCATTACGATTAAATTTAAACTGCTGTTGAAACTGTTGTTTATCTTTTTCAGTAAAATTTTCTATATTATCAAGGTGATTAGCTAAATGTGCTGATTTTGGCTTATACGCCCACACTTGACGTCCCTGTTCCGTTAATAAGCTCCAGCCTGCATAATCGAGTGACATAATTAATTTTTACCCCTAAAAATATAAACTTAGTTGCAATTATACAACATCCACTAGTAATGTAATAGGTCACTCTAAAACCATTCTTAAATAGTCGGTAAAAATATAAACTCATTTAAAAACATAATATTACAATACTTAAATGATAGCTAACTTTAAGAAACACCGATAAAGCTTGAACAAAATTAACCAGCGTTCTATACTCCAAAACATGAAAAATTTAATTTTTGTTGTTTTTTTGCTACTTTTTACTCATCAGGCATATGCTAATCGTACGCAGGATCTGCAAGATCTGGAAGCGCGCGTACATCATATTGAAAGTATTTGGCTTAACAATCATCAAGTGCCTAAAGACAATCCAAAACGTAAAAATATTTTCTTAAAATTAACGGAAGATATTACTGATGTCGTTTTATCATTTCCTAAGCATGCTGAACCGCTTATTTTAAAATCTGCAATTTTATTGACCATGGCAGAAGATGCCTCTAATTTTCTTTCACTGGGATTAGTCAAAGAAGCAAAAAAATTATTACTTAAAGCTATTGATATTAACCCTGAAGCTAATCATGGTGCAGCATTAGTTACCTTAGGCGTACTTTATTATAAAGTGCCTAGCTGGCCAATTTCATTTAAAGATGAAGACGAAGCAGAATTTTATTTATCTAAAGCCTTAGCAGTCAACCCGGCAGGAATTGATAGCAATTATTATTATGCTGATTTTTTAATTGATCAAGGTAAAGAAAAACAAGCGCTCCCCTATTTAAACAAAGCAATTAATGTCAAAATAGATCCTAATCATCCCGATTTCATGATACAACAACGAGAACAGCACAAAGCTAAACTAGCCCTTTCTAATCTTCGTTAGCCCTTCATGTTTTCTTCATTATTTTACTAAGAGATTCTAAAGCATTGAAAATTGTTTTTGTTGCAGATAACGTAGACAGCGAGAAATCCGGCGGCGTTGTCACCACCCGTCGTTTTATTGATTACTTCCAAAAAACCGAAAACCTTACCGTTGTTAGCACGGGTAAATCTGCTCCCAAAAAAGTAGTTTTTCCCAGCTTTTATTTACCCTTCGCTAAAAAACAAATGCAGGAAATGGATTTTTTATTTGCATGGCCGAATAAAAAAATATTACGCGAAACCTTCAAAGATGCGGATCTCATTCATATTCAATTCCCATTCTTTCTCGGCTATCAATCGCTTAAAATTGCCCGCGAATTAAAAAAACCGGTGGTCTTTGGTTTCCATGTCCAACCCGAAAATTTAATGTGGAATATTGGTCTCGATTTCGATTGGCTGAATGCTTTTTTATATCGCTTCTTTATTCGTACCTTTTACAATAAAGCAGATTTAGTGCTATCACCCAGTGAATTTGGCAAACAAATGCTGGAAAAATTTGCGATTCAAGCCCCTGTTGAAGTCGTTTCTAATGGCCTACCCGAACAGTTTCAGCCACAAAACTGCACTAAAGACCCACGATTTAAAGACAAATTCGTTATTTTAATGGTAGGCAGACTAGCCAAAGAAAAACGCCATACGCTGGTTATGCAAGCCATTCAAAATTCAAAATTTAAAGATAACATTCAACTCTTTGTCACCGGCCAAGGAGCCATGCGTGATGAGTTAGTGGAACTCGGCAATACCTTGCCCAATCCTGCAATTTTTGAATACGTGAGCCAAGAAACACTGATTGAACTGTTTAATACCGCTGATTTATTTATACATGCCTCTGATATTGAATTAGAAGGACTTGCGGTGCTAGAAGCCATAGGCTGTGGTTTACCCGCTCTTATTAGTGATGCAGAACACAGTGCCTCTGCACAGTTTGCCTTAAATGAACAATTTTTATTTTCAGCTGATAAAGAAAACGACCTCAATCATAAGATAGACTACTGGATTGAAAATAAAGAAGAACTGCATGCAAGCAAAGCACTGTATTTAGCAAAAGCCCAACATTACCGCTTTGATGCCTGCATTCAACAAGCTCGTGACTTATATCAAAATGTTATCGATAATCACTAATCCACCGAACTGACCATTATGGAAGCCATCATACGTTTAAGTGCTGCATTAGGTATTTTTCTAATCATGATTAGCTGGGAGTTTTTAGCTCCTCGTCGCCCCTTAAGTTTATTAAGGCAACAACGCTGGCCCGTCAATATTGGTCTCGCCCTGCTCAATATGCTGGTTATTCGCGTTACCGTTGGGAGCATCGCTTATCTCAGTGCAACCCATGCACTCGAACAACAATGGGGATTATTTAATTATTTTTCAGTCACCAGCCCCTTCAGTTTTATTTTTACCTTATTACTGCTTGATGTGAGTATCTATTTTCAACACCGAATTGCTCATAAATGGCGACCGCTTTGGCGATTACATCAAGTTCATCATACTGATTTAGATTTTGATGCCACCACTGCCATTCGCTTTCACCCCTTAG
>CAJVYO010000157.1 GCA_913009515.1 uncultured Methylococcaceae bacterium | reverse complement strand
TTTTAGCTTCTGGTAGCGGTACAACGCGTCCGCCTTGAGAAGCTGCGCCATCAATTCGAAGACAATCGCCACTGACAAAGCTCGCGCCATCACTCAATAAAAAGCAGATAGCGGAACTCACTTCTGATTCCGTACCTAATCGCTTACAAGGTACAGCGTCTTTTAACTTGAATAACCAGGGGGTCATTGAGTCTGGGTAACTATCCATTCCGCTTGATGCCACCCAGCCTGGCGCCACAGCATTCACTCTAACGCCGGAGGTTGCCCACTCAACAGCAGCTGTTTGAGTAAAGTTAACCATACCTGCGCGCGCTGCACCAGAATGGCCCATTGCGGGTGATCCACCCCACATATCCATAACGATATTGACGATAGAGCCGCCATGCTTGGACATACTTCTTAAATAAACTTCTTTTGCCATTAAGAAACCACCTGTTAAATTTGACCTTACAACAGTCTCCCAGCCCTTTTGGCTGATTTTTGCTAGTGGTGAAGGGAATTGCCCTCCTGCATTATTAACTAAACCGTGAATTACACCATACTTTGATACCATGTCTTCCACATTGCACTGAACGACTTCTTCATCGCGAATATCAAAGGCGTACCGGTCAGCGGAACCTCCATCTTCTTTAATTTCTGCAACCACGCTATCCAGCTTTTCAATTTTCCGACCAACTAAAATGACCTTCGCACCGAGGCTTGCGAGTTCATGTGCTGTACAACGACCAATGCCACTACCGCCTCCAGTTACAATAATAATTTTATTTTCAAATAATGCATTTCGGAAAACAGATTGGTACGGCGATGTCATATAAAAAATCCTTAGTCTTTTAAACTTGAGTAGTCATGATATTTTTAAGTTGAACTAACTATCGGGTTAGCCCTCATTAATATATGTTTTGTTACGCCACACTCTAAAGAGGCATTGTCGTCAAAAAACAGTCTTAAATCGTCAAGCTCGGTAGGTTGTCTTTAGCCTGTCATCTCAAATTTTGAAATGAACGATTTTGACAGCTAAAAAGACATGATCGAGCATTTTGTTCTTTAACAAATGTATTCATAGTAAGACTGAAATTTTTGAAACGTATGTATTCAAGCAATAAAAAAGTCAGCGGGGAAGTGATGAATATTAAGAATAAAGTGATAGTGGTGACGGGGGCTGGTCGGGGTATCGGTCGTGCAATTGCTGAAAAATTAGTCACGGATGGTTTTTTTGTTTTAGGCACAGCAACGTCAGAGAACGGTGCCAGTGCTATTTCAGCTTATCTTGCTGATAATGGGAAAGGGTTGGTGTTAAATGTGGCTGAGAGTGAGTCCATTGCAGCAGTTATGAAAGCGATTACGGATGAATATGGCGTGCCTGCGGTATTAGTGAATAATGCGGGTATTACGCGTGATAATTTATTAATGCGTATGAAAGATGATGAGTGGGACGATATTATTAATACCAATCTCACTTCTGTATTTCGTATGAGTAAAGCCGTATTACGTGGCATGATGAAAGCGAAAACAGGGCGTATTATTAATATTGGTTCAGTGGTGGGTTCAACAGGTAATGCTGGGCAAACTAATTACGCCACCGCTAAAGCCGGTTTACTCGGTTTTACTAAATCGATGGCAAAAGAAGTCGGTTCGCGAGGTATTACTGTAAATACGGTTGCTCCAGGCTTTATTGATACTGATATGACTAAAGAGTTAAACGATGATGTCAAAACAGCTATATTAGGCGGTATTCCCTTAGCTCGCTTAGGAAATCCTGAAGAAATTGCCCATGCAGTGAGTTTTTTAGCATCTGAAGGGGCCTCTTATATTACCGGTGAAACCTTGCATGTGAATGGTGGCATGTTTATGGGCTAAAACGATGCCCTTTAGCCATAATTTAAAGTATAATTGCCCCGTTTACGGGAATTATCCCTGAGCATTTAAAATTAATAATAATTGCGGTGTTGTGAGTTTTTAATCAGCATCCACTAAGGAAAAGAAGAATATGAGTGACATTGAAGAACGTGTAAAAAAAATTGTTGCTGAGCAACTAGGTGTTCAAGATGCAATCGCAAATGATGCATCATTTGTTGATGATCTAGGTGCTGATTCACTAGATACAGTGGAATTAGTAATGGCGTTAGAAGAAGAATTTGAATGTGAAATTCCTGATGATGATGCTGAAAAAATTACCACGGTACAACAAGCCGTTGATTATGTGAATGCGAACAAATAGTTTTAGTGCGTTAGTGTAATTATATTATTTAGTGGGTGGGATTCTGCCCATTAATTAATATCATTTTTCTTTATCTTTTCAAATATTTAGGTATCTTACATTGAGTACACGTCGTGTTGTTATTACAGGTTTAGGTGCTGTGACACCGCTTGCAAATACCGTTTCCGAAACATGGGAAGGTATTTTAAAGGGTAAAAGTGGTATCAGTTCCATTGATTCATTTGATATTTCAGGTCATGCAACCACGTTTGGCGGTGTGATTCGTAATTTTGATATTAGCCAATATATCCCCGCGAAAGATGCGAAACGTATGGATGGCTTTATTCATTACGGTATTGCAGCAGGCTGCCAGGCGATTGAAGATTCGGGTATTGAAATAACTGAAGAAAATGCAGAACGCATTGGTGTTGCGATTGGTGCAGGCATAGGCGGTATTACAGGGATTGAAGATTGCCGTATGACCTTTGAAAAAAGTGGTGCAAGACGCATTTCACCTTTTTTTGTACCCGGTAATATTATTAATATGATTTCAGGTAATTTATCGATTAAATATGGCTTAAAAGGGCCTAATTTTGCGATTGTTACCGCGTGTACCACAGGCACACATAATATTGGCGATGCGGCACGTTTAATTAAGTACGGTGATGCGGATGTGATGGTTGCCGGCGGTGCTGAGCGTTGTACGAGTTCGCCAACGGCAATGGGTGGCTTTGCTTCGGCTAAAGCCTTGTCACGCCGTAATGATGATCCACAAGCGGCAAGTCGTCCTTGGGATAAAGACCGCGATGGCTTTGTGTTAAGTGATGGTGCTGGTGTGGTGGTACTCGAAGAACTCGAACATGCTAAAGCCCGTGGTGCAAAAATTTATGCTGAATTAGTCGGTTATGGTATGAGCGGTGATGCGTATCATATGACTACGCCATCAGTCGGTGGTGAAGGAGCTGCACGCTGCATGAAAAATGCCTTACGTGATGCAGGCTTAAATAATACTGATGTCGATTATATTAATGCTCATGGTACTTCAACGCCTGCAGGTGATTTAGGTGAAACCCAAGCGATGAAAGCCGCTTTAGGTGAACATGCTTATAATATTGCCGTAAGTTCGACTAAATCAATGATTGGGCATTTATTGGGTGCAGCAGGGGGTATTGAAGCGGTTTTAACCAGTTTAGCTCTGAAAAACCAAGTCGCTCCGCCGACGATTAATCTTGATAATCAAGATCCTGAATGTGATTTAGACTTTGTACCCAATACTGCCCGCGAAATGAAAATGGATGTTGCCATTTCTAATTCATTTGGTTTTGGTGGTACCAATGGGTCTTTAGTTTTCAAGCGTTACGAATAAAAATTAACAATATTAGTGATGGTGCTAATTAATGGTCAATTAGTCACTCAAATTGATTGTACAGACCGTGGTTTGCATTATGGCGATGGTCTGTTTGAAACCTTAGAAATAGTTCAAGGTTCGCCTGTTTTTTTACAGCAACATCTGGCACGCTTACAACGTGGTTGTCAGATATTGAAAATCCCTTATCCCGAGCAATTATTATTAGCTGAAATTACTCAGTTAAGCCAAGGTACAGCGACTGGCGTATTAAAAATTATGTTGACGCGTGGTTCAGGTGGACGCGGTTATCGTCAACCTGATACGATTGAAACCACTCGTTTTTTAGCTTTACATCCTTTTCCAAATTACCCCACAAGTTATCAAACTGATGGCATTGCCGCTCGTTTTTGTGATGTGCGTTTAGGCTTAAATCCATTATTGGCAGGGCTGAAACATAATAATCGTTTAGAGAATGTACTCGCTCGTGCTGAATGGCAAGATGATTACCAAGAAGGCTTACTAATAAATATTAATGAGCAGGTCATTGAAGGTACTATGAGTAATCTTTTTATCGTAAAAGATAATATTTTATATACCCCTGAGTTATCACTGTCAGGCGTGCAAGGGATTATTCGGGATATTATTATGCAGCTTGCACACGATAATAATATGACGTTTCAAGAAACAGTCTTAAGTCGCGAACAGGTATTAGCTGCAGATGAGTTATTTGTGAGCAATTCAATTATTGGTATTTGGCCTATTGCTAGTTTAGAACAACAGCATTATTCTGTAGGCAAACTCACTAAAAAATTAATGCACTTATTAAGTGCTTATAAACAGTCTGAACAGAGTTGTTAACTGATGTTTAATTATTGACTATTATTGTATATAGCTATCTATATGGATGGCTATATACAAGTTGTCGGCTTTATGGGTTAAAATGTTAAAAAAGGCTTTGGAAAATGAAAACAATACTGAGTCATAAAATAGAGTTAAAGCCAAATAACGTACAAGAAACGTTTTTAAAGCAATCGTGTGGCGTGTCTCGATTTGGCTATAACTTAGGCTTAGATGTCTGGAATAAGGAATATGAGGCAGGCAATAACCCCTCTATGTTTTCAGTGAAAAAACGCGTTAATGCCATTAAAAAAGAGCTTGCTCCGTGGTCTTATGATGT
>CAJVYO010000156.1 GCA_913009515.1 uncultured Methylococcaceae bacterium | reverse complement strand
GATTAATCTGTATAAAAAAATTACCGTACAGTATGCTCAAACATCTGCGGCTCATATCGCAGAAAAACAGCTTAAAGCATTAGGTCAATAGTGGAAAAAAGTGTACGACTGACTGAAATTTTTTATTCCCTGCAAGGCGAATCAAAAACAACGGGTCTGCCGACGGTTTTTATTCGCTTAACGGGCTGTCCATTGCGTTGCCAATATTGTGATACCAGTTATGCCTTTACCGGTGGAGAAGCAAAAAGCATTGCGGATATTTTAAAAACGGTTGCAACCTATAATACCCAATATATTACGGTAACCGGTGGTGAGCCACTTTCTCAACTTGTTTGTTTAGATTTATTAGTGCAATTAGCGGATAAGGGTTATCAAGTGTCATTGGAAACTAGTGGTGCGGTAGATATTTCTAAGGTCGATAAACGCATCACCAAAGTGATGGATTTAAAAACGCCTGCATCCGGTGAGTTATCGCGTAATCTGTATGAAAATTTGGCATTTTTAGAGGCTAAAGATCAATTAAAATTTGTTATTTGTAATCAAGAAGATTACCAATGGTCTAAGCAACAAATTATTGATTATAATTTAGTGGGGCAGTGTGAATTATTATTTTCACCTGCAGTAGGACAGCAAGACGCAACGGAGCTGGCAGAATGGATTTTAAGGGATCAATTACAGGTACGTTTTCAAGTGCAGCTGCATAAGATTTTATGGGGTGATGCGACGGGTGTTTAATTGTAACGGGGCGTAGACTAAATCTAATGCCCCGAACGATAGAAAAATTAACGCTTCAATTTCGCCTTCAAAATTTTATTAACTTCAGCAGGGTTGGCTTTTCCCTGTGATTGTTTCATTGTTTGTCCGACAAAAAATCCAAATACTTTATCTTTGCCACTTAAATATTGCTCAACTTGAGCGGGATTATCCGCGATAATTTTATCGATAATCGCTTCAATGGCACCGCTATCGGTGATTTGTTTTAGACCTTGTTTTTCAATAATGTCATCAGCACTGTCTGCACTGTTCCACATAAACTCAAATACTTGTTTGGCTATTTTTCCTGAAATAGTCTCATCAGCAATACGTTTTAGTAGTTCTGCAAAACGGGGTGCAGCAATAGGTGATTCCTGAATGCTTAAGTTACTTTTATTTAAGGCACCTAGTAATTCAACGGTAACCCAGTTACTGCATAACTTTGCCTCGCAGTTGGATTGTTTAACTACCGTTTCAAAATAATTAGCTAACTCTTTGGAGCTAGCAAGCTTATAAGCGGTTTCATTATCTAAGTGATAGTCTTGAATAAAACGCTGTTTTTTTGTATCGGGTAATTCAGGTAAATCCGCTTTAACTGCTGCACGTAATTCAGGGCTAATATAAACAGGTAATAAATCAGGATCAGGGAAGTAGCGGTAATCATTGGCTTCTTCTTTGCTCCGCATAGAACGGGTTTCGTCTTTATCGGCATCATAAAGACGAGTTTCTTGTACGATGCTGCCGCCGGCTTCCAAAATTTCTTTTTGACGTTCTACTTCACCATAAATAGCTTTTTCAACAAATTTAAAAGAGTTAATATTTTTTAATTCCGCCCGCGTACCATATTCAGTCTGTCCTTGTGGGCGTAGCGATATGTTTACATCACAGCGAAATGAGCCTTCTTGCATATTACCGTCACAAATATCTAAATATTGCACCAGCTCATGAATTTTACGCATATAGGCAACCGCTTCTTTAGCTGAACGCATATCGGGTTCAGAAACGATTTCTAACAGCGGAGTGCCAGCACGGTTTAAATCAATGCCTGTTGAATCGGCAAAATTTTCATGTAAAGATTTACCCGCATCTTCTTCTAAATGGGCACGGGTAACACCGACACGTTTAGTTTCACCAGCGACTTCAATATCTAAATGCCCTAAACCCACAATAGGGTGATCCATTTGGCTGATTTGATAGCCTTTAGGCAAATCAGGGTAAAAATAATTTTTACGCGCAAAAACAGAGGTGTCGGCGACTTCTGCTTCGATAGCCATGCCAAATTTAACTGCCATACGCACGACTTCTTGATTTAACACCGGCAAAACACCGGGTAAACCTAAATCAACGGCACAGGCTTGGGTATTCGGTTCAGCACCATAAGCGGTTGAAGCTCCTGAAAAAATTTTAGTGTTTGTTGCGAGTTGAGCATGAATTTCAAGCCCAATAACTGTTTCCCATTGCATGTGAACTCCTTATTCAAAACCTTGCGGTGTCTGTTGATGCCAGTCGGTGACTTGCTGATATTGATGTGCAACATTGAGTAATTTTGCTTCATCAAAATAATTACCAATAATTTGCAGCCCAATCGGCTTGTTATCAATAAAACCTGCGGGGACTGACATGGCGGGTAAACCTGCTAAATTAACCGCAATGGTATAAATATCGGCTAAATACATTTCAATCGGGTCTTTGGTTTTTTCACCGATACCGAATGCAGGCGTGGGTGTAACCGGCCCCATAATGACATCCACGGTTTTTAACGCTTCAGTAAAATCATTGCTAATTAAACGGCGGATTTTTTGAGCTTTAATATAATAAGCATCGTAATAACCAGCTGATAAGGCATAAGTACCGACTAAAATACGACGTTTAACTTCCGTGCCAAAGCCTTCGCCCCGCGAACGAATATATAGGTCATTTAAATCTTCGGGATTATCACAGCGATGTCCAAAACGCACCCCGTCCATACGGGATAAATTAGCCGAACATTCAGCGGGTGCAATCACATAATAAGCAGGAATCGCGAGCTTTAAATTCGGCATAGAGACTTCAATAATTTCAGCCCCCATTTTTTTATATTCATTAATGGCAGTTTCAATGGCAGTTGCCATCTCAGCGTTTAAGCTGTCATCAAAAAACTCTTTCGGTAAGCCAATTTTTAAACCTTGCAAGCTGTTATTTAGATTAGCAGAATAATCAGGTACATCTTGTTCAGCACTAGTGGAGTCTTTAGTATCAAAACCTGCCATAGTTTGCAGCATTAACGCGGAATCTGCAGCGGTCTGCGTCATGGTGCCGCCTTGGTCTAGGCTAGAAGCATAGGCAATCATGCCAAAACGTGACACCCGTCCGTAGGTAGGTTTTAAACCAGTAATACCACAGAGTGCCGCAGGTTGACGAATAGAACCGCCGGTATCGGTACCGGTTGCCCCTGAGATTAAACGAGCCGCAACAGCAGCAGCAGAACCACCCGATGAGCCGCCCGCCACAGTATTTTCAGCCCAAGGATTATACACCGTGCCGTAAAAACTGGTTTCATTAGACGAGCCCATGGCGAACTCATCCATATTGAGTTTACCTAAACTAATAGCACCGGCTTGATTGAATTTTTCAATCACCGTGGCATTATAAGGGGCAATAAAATTATCCAGCATTTTAGAGCCACAGCTAGTTTTAATGCCTTGGGTGCAGAAAATATCTTTATGGGCGATTGGCACGCCGGTTAATACAGGAGCATTTCCTGCGGCTAACATGGCATCAGCTTGTTTTGCTTGGGCGATGGCTAGGTCTTCGGTGACGGTGATAAAGCTATTTAAAGCGGTATGTTGCTTGATGCGTTTTAAATAGCTTTCGGTGAGTTCTTGACTGGAATAATCACCTGCTTGCAAGCCTCGGCTGATTTCCGTGAGTGTTTTTGTATGCATGGTTTATTAATCGATGACTTTAGGGACAAGGTAAAGCTTATCTTCTACTTGAGGAGCGATAGTTTGAAATGCATCGCGTTGATTAGTTTCCGTAATAATATCAGGCCGTAAGCGCTGTATATTATCAAGCGGGTGTGCCATAGGTTCAATATTTTCAGTATTTACCGCTTGCATTTGAGCAACCAGCTCCAGCATATCGGATAAATTTTGGGTATAAGATGAGGTGTCTTGGTGGTCAATACCAAGGCGGGCTAAATAAGCAATTTGATTTACATCATCAGTCGTTAATGACATCGTTACTCCATACAGGAAATAATAGGGATTAAAGTATAAAATAAAGCTCTTAATAAGCGAGTATTTTACCTATATTTAAAGGATAATAGGCAAATATGATACTTTATATCTTGCTCAAATACCGTAATGATTGTTAAAGTATAAAAATTTTAGACGGGTTCAGGAATAATAATTAATGTTTAATAAAATTCGCGGGTTGTTTTCAAGTGATTTATCAATTGATTTAGGCACGGCAAATACGCTTATTTACATACCGGGTGAAGGCATTGTATTAAATGAACCGTCTGTTGTGGCGATTAAAGAAGATAGGCTACGTGGTTCTAAAACGATTGCAGCGGTAGGGATTGAAGCTAAAAGGATGTTAGGGCGTACGCCGGGTAATATTACCGCGATTCGACCGTTAAAAGACGGTGTGATTGCTGATTTTGCCGTGACTGAACGTATGTTGCGTGAGTTTATTAAAAAGGTCCATGAAAATACCATTTTTCCGCCTCGACCGCGTATTTTGATTTGTGTGCCGTGTGGTTCAACACAAGTAGAACGCAGAGCGATTAGAGAATCTGCCAGTATGGCGGGTGCTCGTGAAGTTTACTTAATTGATGAGCCGATGTCTGCTGCGATTGGTGCGGGGTTGCCGGTTGATGAAGCGCATGGCTCGATGGTATTGGATATTGGTGGTGGAACATCGGAAGTCGCGATTATTTCTTTAAGTGGCATTGTGTATTCAGCGTCGGTGAGAATTGGCGGCGACCGTTTTGATGAAGCGATTATTA
>CAJVYO010000155.1 GCA_913009515.1 uncultured Methylococcaceae bacterium | reverse complement strand
AATAGAGCTACGTCGATAACCACCGCTTTTTAATTCACCTGAGCCTAAAATAAGATAATCACCAATATCATATTTTCGAGCTAATTCTGCTAAGGATTCCTGGTTGACCAAACTTGCCCGTAAACGACTTAAAATACCTTCGCCTGAATCAGGAAATTGTTCAAATAAAGCCTCTGCAATCACAAAGCCTAAAATTGAATCACCTAAAAATTCTAAGCGCTCATTATTTTTAGAACCTGCACTACGATGTGTTAAAGCTAAAATAAACCATTGCTTATCAATAAAGTTAAGGTCTAGTTTTCTCATCAACTTTTCAGGCGACTTTATCACTTAGCACCCACCTCAATCATATCGTCAAAATCCGCCCAAACGCTGAGATTGCCAACCAATAATTCTTTAACATGGTAAACAATGCGTACTTTTACATAGCCACTTCGAGAAGTAATCTTAACGTCTTTTTTCTTAATATTATCAATATAATCCATATTAAATTGTTTATTTAATGAGATCCATATTTGATTTTTACTTTTACCTAATGTATCAGGACGATTTTTTAAGCTCTCCAACGCATGAATGACCTTACCATGATTCATATAAATAGGGGCGACTTTTAATCCTGTTAAAACTACCGCACATATCGCAACCAATAAAAACATGATTGAAATCATAGTGAGTCCTTGCTGCTTATTACTATATTGCATATTTAATTCCTTTACTCTATTTAATGAGGGTACCAATTCGATCAAAACCAACACCTTTATGTTCCCAGTCCCAGCTCATCCAAATGAAAAAAGCTTTACCGACTAAATTTTCTTCAGGTACGGTTCCCCAATAACGACTATCATTGCTATTATCACGATTATCACCCATCATAAAATAATGTCCTTCAGGCACCACAAAAGTACCTTGTAAAACAGGACGATTATGATTAATTAAAATATCATGCTCGACCAAACTTTCACCTTTAGCCTGTAAATTTTCAGTTAATATCTCCGCGCCACTCATGCTTTTACCCTGACCCACGCCTTCATAACGCCCCAAAGATATTTTTTTAATGGCTTTACCGTTGATATAGATTTGCTTATCAAGATATTGAATACGATCACCCGGCAAACCGATTAAACGTTTAATATAATCAACTTCAGGATTTTTAGGATAACGAAACACCACCGCATCGCCGCGTTGTGGTTCACTTATATCGATAATTTTTTTATTAATGACCGGTAAACGTATGCCGTAAGCAAATTTATTAACTAAAATAAAATCACCAATCAATAATGTCGGCATCATTGAGCCTGACGGAATCCTAAACGGCTCCGCAATAAATGACCGCAACATAAATACCACAAATAATACTGGAAAAAATGAACGGGCATATTCAACTAATAACGGCTCATGCTCTAAATCATAAGGCAGCTGCTCACGTTTTAGATATAAGCAATAACTTCCCCAGACAATACCCGTTACTAATGATGCTGAAAATAAAAAAAATGAAAAATCATAATCCATGATTAAAAACCTCTAATCCTTGGCAACTTGTAACACAGCTAAAAATGCCGCTTGAGGAATTTCCACACTACCCACTTGCTTCATACGTTTCTTACCCGCTTTTTGTTTGGCTAATAATTTTTTCTTCCGTGAAATATCACCGCCATAACACTTAGCCGTGACATTCTTACGCATGGCTTTCACCGTTGAACGGGCAATAATTTTTGCACCAATCGCGGCTTGAATAGCCACATCATACATTTGACGCGGAATAATATCTTTCATTCTCTCGACTAACTCACGCCCACGGGTTTGACTCGCATCCTTATGAATAATGACTGATAACGCATCAACCGCTTCACCATTAATTAATATATCTAATTTAATCAACGGCGTTTCTTCAAAACGTTTAAATTCATATTCAAACGATGCAAAGCCACGACTCACTGATTTCAATCTATCAAAAAAGTCCAAAACGACTTCACTTAAAGGCAAGTCATATTTCAATGAAACTTGCGTACCCATATATTGCATATCAACTTGTACGCCTCGCTTTTCGATACACAAACTAATTACAGGGCCTAAATGTTCTTGCGGTACTAAAATATTTGCCTGAATAATAGGCTCACGAATCATATTAATTGAACCGACATCTGGCATTTTTGCAGGATTATCTACTTTTAATACATCCCCATTATGCGTTTCCACCTCATAAATAACGGTCGGCGAAGTGATAATTAAATCAATATCATATTCCCGCTCTAAACGCTCTTGAATGATTTCCATGTGCAGCATACCTAAGAAACCACAGCGAAAACCGAATCCTAAAGCTTCCGAGGTTTCAGGCTCAAATTGTAATGAAGCGTCATTTAAATGTAATTTATTTAGTGCTTCACGTAAATCTTCATAATCATCGGCACTGACTGAATAAAGACCAGCAAAAACACGCGGCTGAGACTTTTCAAAACCTTCTAAAGGCTGTTCACATTGATTATCGGTTAATGTAATCGTATCCCCAACCGGTGCACCGAAAATATCTTTGATTGATGCGACTACGAAACCAACTTGTCCGGTATTTAACACCGTTGTATCGTGTAACTTCGGCGTAAATACACCGATACGTTCTGCAACAAAACTTGCACCCGTCGACATAATGGTAATTTTTTGTTTTTTTCGTAATGAGCCATTAACAATTTTAACTAATGACACCACCCCTAAATAATTATCAAACCATGAATCAATAATCAAAGCTTGTAAGGGTGCATTTTCATCACCTGATGGGGCAGGAATTAACTGTACCAATTCCTCTAGTACATCTTGAACGCCTAAGCCTGTTTTAGCACTAATTCGCACCGCTTCTTCGGCCGGGATACCAATAATATCTTCTATTTCAGTAATGACTTTCTCAGGATCAGCAGTAGGCAAATCAATCTTATTTAAGATTGGCATCACCTCTAAACCTTGTTCAATCGCCGTATAACAATTTGCAACACTCTGAGCTTCAACACCTTGTGCGGCATCAACAACTAATAAAGCCCCTTCACAGGCGGCTAATGAACGTGAGACCTCATAGGAAAAATCAACATGTCCCGGCGTATCAATAAAATTTAATTGATATATTTCACCGTCTTTTGCTTTAAAATCTAACGTGACACTTTGGGCTTTAATGGTAATGCCCCGTTCTTTTTCTATATCCATAGAATCAAGCACTTGAGATTCCATTTCACGATCTGACAACCCCCCGCAAAGTTGAATAATGCGATCGGCAAGCGTCGATTTACCATGATCTATATGGGCAATAATCGAAAAATTTCGTATATGTTTTAAATCCATCGTGTCTTAATGTCTCACAATAAAATAAGTATAAAATCAAGGGGCTATTTTAACAGAACCCCGTCTGAATAGGGGTGAAAATCAACTAGATAAGCTTAACCGAGTACTACATCAAAAGAATGTAAAAAACCGCCTATTTTTTTACGCATTAGACACTCGACCGGCATCACCAAGTCACTCAATACTAACCCGCGACTCTCTAAAGATTCTTGCTCGATATAAATGCCTTGAATATCATATAATTCCAAAGAACGATAAATATTAGCCACTTTTTTTGAGCCTTGTTGCTGTTTTTTTAGATGAAAAACGGCATCATCAAGTAATAAAATACTCACTTCCTGATCAAAGGCGGCACTAATTAAAACCGCATCTAATACTTCAACAATTTTATGACCACTGTATGCAGACTGCCGCATGACAAATAATAAGCGTTTCACTATTGATATTCGCTCATATTATCATTCGATAAATAACCATCACTGCTAATAACACTATGTTTCAATAAAAAATTAGCCCCGAGTTCCATTAACGCTTTTCGATAAACACGGCGTTTAAAATACACTACGGATTTAAGCGGCTCCCAATATTCCACCCAATGCCATGCATCAAATTCTGGATCCATATCACGGGCTAAATTAATATGGGTATCATTACCGATTAACTGCACTAAATACCAAATTTGTTTTTGACCAATACAGATAGGCCGCGAATTACGACGCACATATTGCTCAGGTAATTTATATTTCAACCAATAGCGTGTCCGTGCAATAATTTTAACATGCTGTCTTTCTAAGCCTGTTTCTTCGCTTAATTCACGAAACATAGCCTGTTCGACATCTTCACCACGTTCTATACCACCTTGTGGAAACTGCCACGAATCAACGCCGGTTCGTTTTGCCCAAAATACATGCCCTTGTTCATTACAAAGAATAATCCCCACATTGGAGCGATATCCTTGAAAATCAATCATTACTTAGCAACCCTGTCTTATTTTTCGCTATAAGCACTTCTAAAATGATAAAATTTCATTCATTAAAATGCCAACAATACGCACTATTGTTCCATAAATAGTTTCGGGACACCACAACCTCCCATCGCTTATAAAAATTTAACGGATAATAACATAATGAGTTTAGCCATTTTTGATTTAGATAACACCTTACTTGCCGATGATAGCGATTATCTTTGGGGACAATTTTTAGTAGACCAAGGTATTGTTGATGCGGACTATTATGCGTTAGAAAACGATCGTTTTTATCAGGAATATAAACAAGGAAAATTAGATATCTATGAATTTTTAAAATTTTCGCTTAAACCACTCGCCGATAATTCTATCGATGATTTAAATAAGTGGCGACAACAATTTATCGATGAAATTATTCAACCTATTCTGCTAAAACCGGCTCAAGAATTGATTCAGTTA
>CAJVYO010000154.1 GCA_913009515.1 uncultured Methylococcaceae bacterium | reverse complement strand
TATAAATTAAGACTTAACACAACATAATACCCATAATTTGGGATGCAAGCTTCAGCTTGATAAAATTCGGAGCGTAAACATTAATCTACCTTTTAAATGCATCGTTACCACGCTGGAGCGTGGGAACGATAGAATCCTACACCCCAAACTACATCGTTCCCACGCTCCAGCGTGGTAACGATAGAAGCCTACGCCCCAAATTATTGCACAGATTTTATTAACTAATACGCTCGCTTAACGCTTCATTGTAAAGCTAATCGCTGTCGGCAATGTATTTGGCTCAAACTTATGTAATAAAGTGGTTAAACCTGCTTTTAAAACACCCGTTACCGCTTTATCAGCCGCTTCTTCATTTAATTCAGCCGGTGGATTATTATTCATATAACCACGGTAATACGTTGCTACCCAAGTTACCACTGAACTATTACCTTTTTTCTTAACGGTGATTTTTCCTTGATAATTATCAACAGGTAACAAAAGCACTGGCTCATCTTGACCCGAATGTTGAATGGTTTTAACCACCGTCATATCCGTAATTTTATAAGTATATGACATTTTATTCGCATCATATTTTTTCAAGATTTCTGTGATTTCGCCGCCATCAACAGTCAAGACACGCGTGGCACCTTTTTTATTACCGCCTTTTGCTTCGATACCTTTTACTAAAGGCAACCAAGACATATTATCAAAATCTTTAATCACTGCCCAAACATCATCAACTGAAGCTTCAATATCAACTGATGCAGTCATTTTTCCCCGTACAGGACCATGAGCAAATGACACGGCACTAAATAAAAATAAACAAACTGCTAATAACGAAAACTTTTTCATCATAAATTCCACTAAATTATAAAAAATAAAACCCCATATTATAAGCTAAATTATATCTAGTCTATACGGTATAATTTATTCGCTTCTTTTTTATCGCTTACCCCACATTTTATTAATGCTGAAACAATCCCCCGCTAAATTTTTAATCATTGCCAGTCTTTTATTGCTTCAAGCCTGTAGTAACCATCAGTCCGTCATTGATACCAAACCAGCAACCCTGACAGCCGCTCCTGAAAAAAAGCACATTTTAAAAGCCAAAGTCACCCATCAACAGCCGCCGAAAAAAATACTCGCTAAAACCATTGATAGTTGGCAATATCTCGCGTCCTTGTTTTCCCTGACGCATATTGATAATGCTCACATTCAACGCCAAATAAAATGGTTCTTAAAGCACCCTCGCACGCTTGAGTCTATTCAAAAAAATGCCGAACCTTATCTATACGATATTATTAATCAAGTGCAAGCAAAAGGACTGCCGGCTGAATTTGCCTTATTACCCGCCATAGAAAGTGGTTTTAAAGCACGGGCTTATTCTCATGCAGGTGCATCAGGCTTATGGCAATTTATCGCCGCGACAGGCAAACATTATGGTCTTAAACAAAATAAATGGTATGACGGCCGCCGTGATATTCATGCCTCCACCCATGCTGCAACCACTTATTTAAAAGACTTACACCGTATTAATAAAGACTGGTTACTCGCCCTCGCCTCTTATAATTTAGGCCAAGGTAATCTAAATCGTGCCATTCGCCGCAATAAAAAACGCCATAAACCCACCGATTTTTGGAGCTTAAAACTGCCCAAAGAAACCCGTTTATATGTGCCAAAATTACTCGCCCTTGCAAAAATTTTTGCCCAGCCAAAAAAATATGGCATCAGTTTATATGCTATCCCCTATCAAGCAAGTTTCGCTCGTGTTAAAGTTAATAGTCAATTAAAGCTTTCAACTGCAGCAAAATTATCCAATCAAAGCCTTGCTGACTTTAAACTGTTAAATCCTGCCTTTAATAAAAGCCATACCCCGAAAAAAGCTTATGATTTATTAATTCCGATTGATAATATGCAAAGCTTTGCCGAGAATTTAAATCGTGATTTCCCTAAACATAAAAGCCAATGGTTAAAAAATAATCAGCCGCAAAAAACACTGTATGCCTTTGCAGAAAAGAAAGCCATTACCCCGACTGTCGAATTTATTAAACCTCCATCAGACTATTACACGGTTAAAAATGGCGAGAGCTTATGGCTGATTGCTCGACGTTTAGATTTGCACAGCAAAGACATCGCCCAGTGGAGTCATATTAATCTTACCCAGCCTTTACGCTTAGGACAGCGATTAAGAATCTCACCACCCTCTACGAATACCTTAACCACCATAAAATATACCGTTCGCTTTGGTGATTCATTATTTAATATCTCCGAAAAATTTAAGATCAAACTGACTGATTTGCATAAATGGAATACCGGAAAATTAAATAATCCCTTAACAACAGGTCAACAATTAACCTTAAAAATTGCAGCTAATCCATGAATACACTGCGAACTTTTTTAGTCGCACCACTTTTCACCGCCACACTGATTAGTTGTGCTCCTGATATAAAAGAATTTGATACCCCCCTTGCACCACTCAAGCCCCAATTTTCACAAACGGGTCAACAGCCTTTAAATGAGAAATGGTGGCAAGCGTTTAATGACCCGCAATTAAATCAACTCATTGATACCGCCTTAACCAAAAATTTTAATTTATTAGCGGCTTATAATCGTCTTGAACATGCCCAATTAGTCACTAATAAATCGTATGCCGATTTATTTCCCAGTATTAATGCTGGTTTTTCAGGACAAGAAAGCTTTCAAAATTCGGGTAATCAAGGGCAATTTTCACTGGGCTTAGATTTAAGTTATGAAGTGGATTTATGGGGACGTATTCGAGCCAATACCCAAGCCGCTGAATTAGATAGTCGAGCCTTAGCCGAAGATGTCAAAACCATTGCCTTATCACTGTCTACTGAAGTGGCCACCGCATGGTATCGACTGATTGAGCAACGCAGTCAATTAAAATTACTCGAACAGCAAATAAAAACGAATACTGATAATGTGAAATTATTAACGGTACGTTTTGCAGGAGCAAAAGCCAGTGCCGCTGATTTATTTCAACAACAGCAAATATTAGAAGCCAGTATCGGCAGCAAAGCGATGGTAGAAGCGAATATCCGCATTTTTATTCACCAATTAGCTATTTTAACAGGACATTCACCTAATTTATTTACCGCTCCGATACAATTTACGTTACCCAATTTACCTAAAAAACCCGCAACAGGTCTAACAACAAAACTCATTCAACGACGACCTGATTTACGCCGACGTTATTATCGTATTCAAGCCGCTGACCAACGTATTGCGGCTGCGATTGCTGACCGCTTTCCTAAATTAAGTTTAACCGCGAATATCAATACCAACTCCGCACCCAATTTACAATCGTTATTTAATAACTGGTTAGCCACCTTAGCAGGCAATTTGATTTTACCTATTTTAGATGGCGGACGACGCGTTGCTGAAGTCAATAAAAAACGTACGCTCGTTAAAGAACAATTAAATCAATATTCCGCACAACTACAAACTGCGATTAAAGAAGTTGAAGATGCTTTGATTCAAGAACAGCAACAACAAAAATTAACCACTAGCCTAGAAAAGCAATTACAACTATCTAAAAAAGCAACCAAACAAATACGCACCCGCTATATGTATGGCAATGAAGATTTTCTACGCGTCCTCTCCATTCAATTAAGTCAACAAGCCTTAGAAAGACAAAGTATTTTAGCCCAACGTCAGCTGATTGAATTTCGCCTACAATTATACCGTGCGTTAGCCGGCGGCTGGTCATTATCACCTTCCATCATTAAAAATCAACAGGATACCAACGATGGCTAAACGCCTACTCTATGCTTTTACTTCTCTGCTTATTTTGGGTATTGCAATTTTTATCAGCTCTTATTGGCTGAGTCACAAGCCTACTGCCAAACATAATCAAGCTGCAAAAATTATTCCGTTAGTTAATATAACAACGCTCAAACCTATAAAAAGTCATCAGCTCACTGTTCATGCAATGGGTGAAGTCATTCCTGCACAACAAGTTAATTTAACCTCGCGTATTAACGGTATGATTATTAATGTCAGCCCTAATTTTATACCCGGTGGCTTGTTAAAAACAGGCGAAAAAATCGTCCAACTCGAACAAACCGACTATAAATTATTGATTACACAACGTGAAAATGCACGTGAAAAAGCGTTATTCGACTTAACCTTAGAACAAGGACAACAGGCGATTGCTAAACGCGAATTTAAATTATTAAATTCACATCTCGATGCACAAAGTAAAGATTTGGTATTACGCAAACCACACCTTGCTTTAGCAAAATCGAGTCTCCGCGCCGCTGATGCTAATTTAAAACAAGCCCGCTTAGATTTACAACGCACCCAAACTAATAGCCCCTTTAATGCGGTTATCTTAGAAACTAATGCACATGTCGGCTCTTGGGTATCTACTTTTTCAACGGGTACGCCGTTAGTTAAATTAGCCGGCACTGATAAATTTTGGATTCTTGCCAGTATTCCGGTTAATAAACTCAATGCTATTCAATTTCCCGATGCGACTCATAAACAAGGGGCGACGGTTAAAATTTACAATCATGCGGCTTGGGGGAAAAAACATTACCGCACCGGTATCATTAAACAACTTAAAGCGGATTTAGAAACCTCAGGACGCATGGCAGAAATTATTATTGAAATTGATGATCCTTTAAGCTTAAAAAAAGCCAATCGCCAGCAACCTAAATTATTACTAGGTTCCTTTATACGGATAGACATTCAAGGACACACCTTAAACAATATCATCGCCCTGCCCGAAAAAGTCATCCATGATAAAAATACTAT
>CAJVYO010000153.1 GCA_913009515.1 uncultured Methylococcaceae bacterium | reverse complement strand
CAACATCAAACGCCCCATATCCGCCTTGTTTATCTTGCATGCCGACAACCCACTCTGTGGCTCGTTGGATATTTTCATCCATATTGCTTAGCTGTGAGGTTGCCATTGCAAAGGCAATTACCGCGGTATCATCAACATCTGGATAATGAGGATTTTCAAATTGAAATGCCCAGCCACCGCCTTTTAAATGGGGGCGTTGTATGCGCCAATCACCTGCTTCATCAGAGAGTTGTTTAGTTTTTAACCAGGCATACGCTTTGTTTCTAGCAGTGTGTGTTTGCTTTAAATCAGCTTCTTGTAAAGCCAATAAGGTTAAGCCAGTATCCCAAACTGGTGATAAGCAAGGTTGGCAATAAGCTTCATCTTCTTTAATGATTAACAGTTTTTCAAGGGCTTTTTTAGCAGTCACTACATCGGGATGGTTTTTAGGTAAGCCGAGTAATAATAAAGCTTGATAGGCATTAACCATTGCAGGAAAAATAGCCCCTAATCCGTCTTCACCATTTAAGCGTTCGGTTATCCACTGCTGGGCGTTTTTTAATGCCCGTTGATGCATGTTATCGGTAATTAAAACCCGTGATTTACGGCCGATATAATCTAAAAATAAGAAAAACTTATTCATTGCTCCACGTTGAGGAAAATAGTTTTTTTCCTTATCAGGGTGAGTAATAAAAAGTTCTAATACTGTGACATTATATGGATTTTTCGCTTTTGCCTCTAAGGTGCAGAGTATAAATAACGGAATCATCACTGTACGCGACCAATACGAAACCTTATCAATATGAAAAGGAAACCATTTCGGTAATAGCATGATTTCAACTGGAATAAAGGGGACACCCCGCCATGGCAGTTGTTCAAAAATAGCGAGTGCTATGCGGGTAAATACATTCGCTTTTGCTGCGCCACCTTGGCTTAAAATATAGTAACGTAGGCGAACCATATGGGGTGCTTCAGTACTATCGCCTGCCATTTTTAGGGCGTAATAAACTTTAACGCTACAGCTAATGTCACCAATTCCCCCTGTGAATAAGGGATAGCTGCCATCTTTTGATTGTCTGGCACGTAAATAAACGGCTAATTTTACTTGTAGGGCAGCATCAATTTCATCAAGATAATGCATCATCATGATGTATTCAGCAGGAATAGTGCAATCCGCTTCAAGCTCAAATAACCAATAACCATCAGGATTTTGTAAGGCTAACAGAGCATCTTTTGCTTTTGCTATGGCGGCTTCAAGGACAGGATATTCGGTACTAGAAGCCATCGAATTAAAATCTTCTTTGAACATAATTCGATTTAATCAGTGATTGAATACTGCCAGTTTTGACAGATTAAAGACTGACTTTTAGCTTTGAAAATTCGATTAAGACACCAGTTACTACGCCCTATTATTTTTGTGGTTAAGATGGTTGCTTTAACACTTTTGCGGGTAATTTTAACTTGGTCTGATGCGGTGAAATTAAGATGCTGTTTGATTTGATTTAAGGTTAACACTGCCATACCAATCGCCCAAAGACAAAAATTACGCATCCCCGTTTCATGAGCAGGAATTAATAAAGTATAGGTCATGGCATTTTGCAAATGTCCTTGAGCAATACTAATTAGATGTTCTAAGCCGAGTTGAAATTCAGGGGTGCTATGGGTGTTAGTTAAGTCTTTAAGCTCAAAACCGGTTTCAGTAAAAATATCTTGTGGTAGCCAGCAAACGCCACGTTGTGCGTCATCCCAAATATCTTTTAAAATATTGGTCATTTGTAGACCTTGCCCGAATGAGGTAGATAAGCTTAATAGTTGTTCGCGATGCTGATTAATATCAGCTGAATAATGACAAAATAATTTGGCAAGCATTTCACCGACACAGCCTGCAACATAATAGCAGTATTCATCCATGTCTTTTAAAGTAGCCAGTCCTTTGCTTAAATCCATACCTTGATAACTAGGCATACCATTTGCCATGGTTTCAACACAACTCAGTAGGGCTTCTATTTGAGGGGCATCAAAACTATGTGTAATATTAATAACCCGTGCGGTTAATTTAATTAACATATGTTCAGCAGCAATGGTTTGCTCTGATAATAACGGGGCTAATTCAATGGCAAATTGTTCGGCGTTTTCTCCCGTTTTAACCACCTCAATAAAACGACTGCAAAAGGCTTTTTTCTGTGGAAAAGACAGTGAAACTTCATCTTCAACGGTATCGACAATACGGCATAATAGATAGGCGTTCGCAACCACGCCATATAAATCGCCAGGAAGCTGAGGAATAGTGAGTGCGAAGGTGCGTGAGACACCTTCAAGTAATACCGCCTGAAAATCATCATCGGATGCGGCTAATAATGATTCAGTATTATCAATTGCAGGAGTATTTGCCATATTTTTTTAAAGTAAAACCAGTTAATAAGCATTAAATTATAGACTGAATAGGCATTAAATACAAAGACTGTTGTTTTTTTGCAAAAATAGTTTATTTTGAGTTAATACATTGCGTATTTTTTATAAAAAAATGCCTATTTTTAGCGGTTTTTTGTATTATTGAAACTGGTGTTAAAGGCTTAAAAATAGTATGCTAAATGCCAATAGTAAGGTGTTTTAAGTGCCTGTTTTGAGTTATTTTTAAATTTATATAAAGTTGTTGCATTTTTGCAACTTTTTTTATTAAACAGCGGAGTTATGAGTGTATGGGTGTGCCTGTAAGACAGCAAATAGCGGTAGGGTCTTATTTAGTGAAACAAAAACTAAAGGGCGTGAAAAAATACCCATTAGTGTTAATGCTTGAACCTTTGTTTCGGTGTAATTTAGCCTGTGCAGGGTGTGGAAAAATTGCGTATGCTGATGATATTCTCAATAAGCGCTTATCAGTTGCGGAGTGTTTGGCTGCTGTCGATGAATGTGGTGCTCCAATGGTATCTATTCCTGGGGGAGAGCCACTTATTCACAAGGAAATGCCAGACATTGTTGCAGGGATTGTGGCGCGGAAAAAGTTTGTTTATTTATGTACGAATGCATTATTACTTAAAAAGAAGATTGATGATTATACGCCTTCACCGTATTTGAATTTTTCAGTGCATTTGGATGGTAATCAGTTGCGACATGATAGCTCTGTTTGTCAGCAAGGGGTATTTGATATTGCAGTTGAGGCGATAAAAATTGCGTTAGCCAAAGGCTTTCGAGTCACCATTAATTGCACGTTATTTCAAGGAGAAACCGCAGAAGAAGTGGCTGAATTTTTGGATTATGCAACTGAATTAGGGGTGGAAGGCATTACCATTGCACCGGGTTTTAGCTATGAAGATGCCCCTGACCAAGAGTCGTTTATTTCTAGTCAGGCTGCAAAATCATTATTTCGAGGTATTTTTTCACTGGGTAAAAATAAACCGTGGCGACTCAATCATTCTTCTTTATACTTGGATTATTTGGCAGGCAATCAACAATATAGTTGCACGCCTTGGGGAAATCCGACGCGAAATGTATTTGGCTGGCAAAAACCCTGTTATTTATTGGCTGATGAAGGCTATGCTAATAGCTTTGATGAGATGATGGCTAGTACGCCTTGGGATGAATATGGCACCGGTAACAATCCTAAATGTGAAGGCTGTATGGCGCATTGTGGTTACGAAGCGACGGCGGTTTCTGATACCTTAGCTCATCCACTGAAGGCATTAATGTCTGCGATTCAAGGGCCTAAAACAGAAGGCGACATGGCCGCTGAATTGCCACGACGTTATAAATCGTCTTAATGTATTATTTTTTAAAAGGTATTAATATGAGTTTTTATAAAAAATTAAGCATAGTCTGTTGTTTAATCATCAGTATGGGCGTTGTTCACGCGGATGTTAAAGAGGATGCAAGCGGGGTGGTGCGTGAATTTCAAAATGAATTATTGAATGTGATGCAGCAAGGTGACGCATTAGATTTTACACAACGTTTTGAACGCTTAAAACCTGTCGTTACTAAAAGTCATGATTTAGTTAAAATGACACGCATTGTGATGAGTAAGCAATGGAAATCATTTACGAAAGCCCAAAAAAAATTATTGATTAAAAAAATTAGTGATTTAAGCGTTACCTCGTATGCTCATTATTTTACGAATTATTCGGGAGAGAGTTTTAACATTGATTCGGTCAAACAGGTTTCACCGACTCAAATTTATGTGCATACCACGTTAGTGTTACCTGAAGAAAATGATGTGAGCATGGATTATTTATTGAAAAAGAAAGGTAAAAATTGGCATATTGTAAATATTATTACTAATGGTATTAGTGATTTAGCCTTGAAACGTTCAGAATATGTAGCAGTTTTGAAAAAGTCGGGTCTTGATGCCTTATTAGCCCAATTGGATGTGAAAATTGCTAAATTTTCTAAATAATGAATATCAATACGGTGATTAAACAAACCCAATATTGGCTAAAAACAGTGGTGATTGGGCTAAATTTTTGTCCGTTTGCCAAAGCTGTTTTTGATGCAGATAAGATTTTATATTATGTGAGTGAGGCTGAGAAATTAGAAGATTGTTTGAAAGATTTGATTAATCAGGTGATTTATTTAGATGAACATAATGACATTGCGACCAGTTTAATTATTTTTCCACAGGTATTAACTGATTTTGATGACTTTTTAGAGGCGATTGAAATAGGTAATGATTTAATGCATGCGGAAGGTTATGAAGGCGTGTATCAATTAGCTGACTTTCATCCTGATTATTGTTTTGCGGGGAGTGATGAAAATGATCCCGCTAATTATACCAATCGTTCACCTTATCCCATGATGCATTTGATTAGGGAGCAGAGTATTGATGAGGCGTTATT
>CAJVYO010000152.1 GCA_913009515.1 uncultured Methylococcaceae bacterium | reverse complement strand
TATAATTTGGTCTGGGCGTATGATATACGTATGACTTTTATATTATAAAATCTCAACATATTGATTTATATGGAACAAAGTCTACTACCAACTATTAGTTTGACTTCTGATGCCTATGATGCAGCTGTAGTTACAGCCGCTGCTTCAAAAGCTTTGGCGGATACTGCTGCTGAAACTGTTTCTACAGCTGAACTTGCAAATGCATCTTTAACGGCTGCTAATACAGCTAAGACTGATGCGGATGCAGTGACTACAGCTGCTACTGCAATGGTTACTTTTGCAACTGCTGATACTGATGCAGCTAATGATGCTGATGATGCGACTGCTGCCGCTGCTTTAATTGCTGATGCTTTGGTTGTAACAGCTACGACTGCTGTTGGTGATTTAGCAACTGCGACATTCTCAATCTCTACTGGTGCTACAGAAGTTGTAGAGGGTGCTGCTATGACAGTTACTGCTACTTCAGACGTTGTAAAAAGTATAGATCAAGTAGTAGACATCGCTATTAGAGGTGTTGACCTTGTTGATGGTCCAGCAGATGCTGCGACTGACTTCGGTGTTAAAACTGTACAGGTTACTATTCTTGCTGGTGAAACTACGGGTTCTGTTGAATTAAACCCAACTCTTGATGGTGCTTTAGAATGTACTGAAGGTTTTGAATTAGTAATTATTAATTCAGATTTTACTGATGGTGCATCTACAGGAAACTTAGTAATTAAAGACCCTGCAAATGCTGGTCAAACTTTCACATTAACTACAGCTTCGAACGAATTCACTGGTGGAGCAGGTAATGACACTTTTATTATTAAAGATAATGATACGATTACAGATTTTACTGCAAATAAGGATACGTTAGATTTAAGTGATTTAATTGATGTTGCTGATGGTAAAACTATCAATGATTATTTAAGCGTTGAAAATGATAATGGTGATGTAAAAGTGACCGTACTTGATAGCAGTGGTAATGCAACAACTGATTCAGTTGTGATTGAGACATTAACTTATGATTCTACTAGCACAGATTTAGTTAGTGATTTATTGAATGATATTACGATTAAAGTCGATGGCACCGAGTATTAATATTTAAAGTTATTTGTTTTAATAGAAGGCACCTTAGGGTGCCTTTTTTATGTTGAGAGAGTTATATGAAAAGAATTTTTATATCGATTGCGAGTTACCGCGACCCTGAATGCCAGTGGACGGTAAAAGATTTATTTGAAAAAGCGAAATATCCAGAGCGGATTTTTGTGGGAATTTGTTGGCAGTTTATTGCTGAGGAGGACGCGGCTTTTTTTGAAGTGGACACTCGACCTGAACAAGTACGACGCGTTGATTTTGATGCGAGAGAATCAAAAGGAGCATGTTGGGCAAAAGTGCAAGCGATGAGTTTATGGCAGGGTGAAGAGTATATTTTAAATATCGATAGCCATATGCGGTTTGCTCAGGATTGGGATGAACAGATGCTGGATACGTTAGCAATGTGTCCCTCTGAAAAAGCATTACTTTCAACCTATCCAGCGATTTATGTGCCACCGAATACCTTAACGCCTTCAACACCGCAATTAGTCGTTAAAGAATTTAATGAAAAATCAAAAGTGTTGCATTTACGCTCTTATAATCGTCAATTAACAAAACCTAAACGTAATGCGTTTGTGGCAGGGGGGTTTATTTTTGCCAAGGCAGAATTATTTCAGCAAATTCCTTGGGATGAAAATATCTATTTTTATGGCGAAGAAATTACCTTTGCGTTACGGGCATGGACGCATGGTTGGGATTGTTATACACCGCATTTATGTTCTATTTTTCATTATTATGGACGGGGCGATGAAGCGAAACATGCGAGTGATAATAAAAAATGGCATGAGATTGATAAGCAATCAAAACGGCGAGTTTTACATATTATGGGTACTGAAATAGTGGATGATGTTGAAATCGAGCCTTGTTACCAATTAGGAAAAATCCGAGATTTAGCGGCTTATCAACGTTTTTCGGGCGTAGATTTTAAAGCTCTAAGCATTACCGATGCGGCGAGTAATGGTATTGTCAATTTAGCATACAATACCGTCCCAATAGTTTAACTAGCCTTCAAACATTCCGTGACTTCTCGTAAATCCTGCATTATCCACGTTGGGGCATAATCAATATCATCTAAGTCGGAAATTTGAGAAATACCGGTTAACACCATAATACTTGGCATACCTGTGCGTACTGAACCTAAAATATCGGTATCAAGTCGGTCGCCGATGGCGATAGTATTTTCAGGTTTTGTACCCAGCAATTTAAGGGCTTGTTGATACATAATCGGTTCAGGTTTACCAATAGACGTGGGTGTTTTTCCCGTGGCAGCTGTGAGAGCAGCGAGAATAGCCCCATTTCCTTGTACCGCTCCACGTTCTGTGGGCAAACTAACATCAGCATTGGTGGCAATAAATGTTGCCCCTGCATTGAGATTTAAAGTCGCGGTGGAAAGTTTATCCCAATTTAGGGTTTCATCTTTGCCGCACACCACAATATCCGCTCCTTTATTGGGCGTTTCAGGGGTATTGAGTTCGTAAACGTCGGTAAGGGTAAAACCTTTTTCTAATAGAGGTTGGCTGGCACCGGCTTCACCGAGTACGAAAATACGGGTTGCTGCGGGATTATACTGTTCGGCTAAATAAGAGGCGGTTGCCATCCCCGATGTTAAAATTTCATCAGCTTGAACCGTAATACCCATAGATGCTAATTTTTTAATATATTCGCCGTTAGTTTGGCTGGCATTATTAGTCGCTAAAATAAACGGCAACGATTGTTTGCGTAACGTAGTAAAAAAATCATTTAACCCATCAATGGCTTGATTACCATGCCATAACACACCATCCATATCAATGATGAGTGCTTTTACATTATTAAAAGGTGTTTTCATGTTAATTGGTGATGAGTAATGATAAAATTTTAGTGTGATTTAATATTTTAACTAAAAGGTAAGAATAATGATAAAAAAATCTTTAATGTTAGTCGGAATGGTGGCGAGTTTAGTAACAATGAATTCGGCATTTGCCTATCAAGACAGTTTCACCAATAATGGCTGTAAAAAACCCCGTTTTAAAAGTTTTACGCCGCCGCATAAGGCTGAAGTGGCGTCTCAATCAGAGATTTCTTTTACGGTTTCAGGTTATGCTGACCCTACCACGATTGAGGCAACCGCAAAGAAAATACCGCTAAAGTTAAACGTTGAGAATAAAGGTAGTTTTTTTGAAGTGACCGCTAAATTACCGCCTGAATTAGTCAATAAATATGCACGCATTAACTTGTTTGCCGGTGCTCCTTTAGGCTGTGTCGGTAAAGATGGTTGGTTGATTAAAATTACAGACTAACTGTATTGATAAATATGATAACTGCTATCAAAAACTTGGCAGTTGCTGATGATGCGATAGCGGTTGTTTGGCTGTATGGCTCGCGTGCGAGAAAAACGGCAAGAGTGGATAGTGACTACGATTTAGCCATTGCATTTAGTGATTATATTGATGAGCCTGTTGAGCGTCGTTTAAGACCTGAGTTATTAGCATTGCAGTGGATAAAAAAATTAGGTATTGAATTATCGATTGTTGATATTAACCAAGCCCCGTTACCATTAGCGTATACGGTAGTGCAAGATAATAGCTTACTTTATAGTCATGATGATTATCGTTATATGATGGAAGAGCAGCGTATTATGTCTAAATGGGAACTCGATTATTGTTATCATAAAAAACATTATGCTTGATAATTATAGAGATGCCATTCAACAGCATGTTAACGAAAGCGTTGAAGATTTAGATAGTTTACATTTGATTTTACAACAACGTGCTTGGACGCGTGTTGAACGAAAAGGTGCAGAGCGTTTATTGCAAACACTGGTTGAAGCCTGTATCGGCGTGGCAAAGCACTGGCTTAAACAACAAAATAAAGTATTGCCTGCTGATGCGTATTCTGTTTTTGAAAAATTAATGGAATTACAATTAATTTCAATAGATGATGCAAGCGAGTGGCAACGCATTATCGGTATGCGTAATGCCATTGTGCATGATTATTTAAATTTAGACGAAAAAGTCATTCGGGCGATTATCGTCAATCAAATGTATCTTAAATTACAGGAATTTGCTTTAAAAACCAGTGAAAAACTGAAGCGTTGATTTTATAATCCCAACGGATTATTCGGGTCGATACCCTGCATAAAAGGTAAGCGTCTATCTTGATTGGTGATTTGATAGACTTTGCCCAGCCAATTATTAAAAATAGCTTTTGCGGTATCTCGCCAGGTATTGTCTAATAAATTAAGGATTTCAGCTTCAGGAAAGGGCTGTTGAATTTGCTGATTTTGTGCAAGAGTGGTTTGTACATAATCGGCATAACGATTAAAAATAGCACTCACTTCAGCATCAAAATAATGTTCAGGTAACGGTGGATAATCGGTAATCTCTTGAGCAATATAACGTAACACTTCACGTTTATATTCTTTTAGTAAACTAATGGCATCGTATTCAGGATGGCCTTGAAAAAACACGATACGAAAGCCATCTTTACTCACAGCAAGATGTACACCTGCTTGCTCACTGGTGACTAATACTTTAACGCCTTGTTGCTCTAAATCATCTTGAAATACTGCATTAAAACGTGAATGTGGCACATCAAAGCGGGTATTGATTTCAGCAATAAGTGGATGGCTACGGTCAATAATCGTATGTTGATACACGCCCCAGCATTTTTTAGGTAGCGGTGTGCGTTCAATGTCATAACAATATTGAATTAAGGCATGACTGGCTAAACAAGAGCATAAAATTGAGGTGAC
>CAJVYO010000151.1 GCA_913009515.1 uncultured Methylococcaceae bacterium | reverse complement strand
CGAAATAAAAAATCGCTTAAAATGTAGGATGCATAAAATTAAAAAGTCACTTTACTCTAACACCTTACTTCGTAAGGCTTTTGTTTTACTATGTTTGGTTTTACTATCCATTCTTCTTTTCTGTGACCCTCTGGTGGGCTTAGTCGCTCGTCTTACTTTTTGAACCACAGTCACCTGTTTAATTATTTCCTTTAGACGCTCAAAGCTATCGTCCCTATTTTTTTCTTGGGTACGATATTTCTGAGCCTTAATAACGATCACACCTTCTTTAGTGATGCGTTTATCACGCAAATTTAATAGCCGTTGCTTATAAAATTCTGGAAGTGAAGAGGCCTTGATATCAAAACGTAAATGAATAGCCGATGAGACTTTATTAACATTTTGTCCGCCCGCCCCCTGTGCTCGAATGGCTGAAATCTCAATTTCATTCTCAGGGATAACAATATGGTTAGAAATCTCTAGCATTGTTTATTTTCCATGCTTTACGTTTAAGCTAATTCTTCTTCATTTGTTGTCTTGAGCTTATTATAATCGCTATAATTGAGCCTTAATATAATTAGATAATGTTATCGAGTGAAATAATATGCAGGCACAATTTATTATAGCTTCAATTGAAGCGGTTTATGAGGTTATTTTAAATCATGAAGCTGAATTAGAATCTTTAGATCGTGCCATTGGGGATGGTGATCACTATATTAATATTAGCCGTGGCCTTACAAAATTAATGGATTTGCGGGAATCATTACAGGATTTATCTGTTGATGAGTCTTTAAATAAAATAGCGATGACGTTATTAAGCACTATTGGTGGTGCGTCTGGCCCTTTATTTGCTAGTTTTTTTATGGGAATGGCTCAAAGCTTTCAACAACCATCAGATATGACGGCAAAGCTGTATGCGAATGCATTTTCAGCTGGGGTCGAAAAATTAGCACAACGTGGCAAATCATCGCTAGGTGAAAAAACGATGCTCGATGTTTTAATACCTGTTGCTGATGAATTTAAATTAGCGGCTGATAAGGGCTTAACGTCAAAAGAAACCGCATCTGCATTGATAGTAACGGCTGAAAAAGGCGTATTAGCGACTAAAGAGCTTCTCGCAACGAAAGGTCGTGCTGCTGGTCTGGGTGAAAGAGCCATTGGGCATATTGATCCTGGTGCTAAAAGTTGTCAGTTAATAATTGAAACTATTTGTAAACTTATTTTAAGGTAAAGAAATGAAAAAATTTATCAATAATGTAGATGATATTTTAGTTGAAAGTCTAAAAGGGTTTGCTACAGCCCATAAAGATTTAGTGAGCTTGCATTTAGAGCCTATTTTTTTAACACGTAAAGTGCCATCAATGAATAAGGTTGCGCTTATTTCAGGAGGAGGTTCCGGTCATGAACCTTTACATACAGGTTACTTGGGCCATGGCATGTTGGATGCAGTGTGTCCCGGTCATGTTTTTACCTCACCAACACCTGATCAGATGTTAGCCGCCGCAGATAAAGTAAACACTGAAAAAGGCATTTTATTTATTGTTAAGAATTATGCGGGCGATGTGATGAACTTTGAAATGGCGGCAGAAATGCTACCTTACGAAGTAGCAACCGTTTTAGTCACTGATGATTGTGCGGCTGGTGATGTTACAGCCGGGCGAGGTGTTGCAGGCACGATTATTGTAGAAAAATGTGTCGGTAGTTTGGCAGAAACAGGTGCAAATTTACAGGCCTGTAAAGCCTTAGGTGATAAAGTAAATCAGCGTACAGCGAGTATGGGAGTTGCCTTAAGCAGTTGCACTGTTCCAGCAGCAGGTCGTCCAACTTTTTCCTTAGCTGATAATGAAGTTGAAATGGGCGTGGGTATTCATGGGGAAGCAGGTCATAGTCGTGAAACGCTTCGTTCAGCAAATGAAATGGCTGCAGAGATGCTTGAGCATATTTTAAGCACATTATCTCCAACTGCAAACAGTGAAATATTAGTCTTGGTTAATGGCTTTGGGAATACGCCATTAATGGAATTGTATTTAATTTATAACAGCGTTACGGAATTATTAGCAGCAAAAGGACTTAAAATAGCACGCTCATTAGTTGGAAATTACACCACAGCATTAGATATGGCTGGCGCATCGATTACGTTGTGCCTATTAGATGATGAAATCAAACAGCATTGGGATAGTGCAGTGCATACGCCTGCATTACGTTGGGATTAGTTAAACTCTCTCCTTAAATCAGCCGTGAACTTTTTAAATTTCCTTTCACGGTCTTAATGGAGAGAATTAACCTTTTATATTTTTGCAATCGCCAAAAACGCATTTATACCTGTTCAGGGCAATCTATTTTTTACGAAAAATTAAGCATTTCACCCTGCTTATCAAAAGCCAGATATTTCGATAAATCACCCCCATCTTGAACCACCTTCACCATCATTTTTAAGGGTTGTTCAGCTTCTTCACTAGTGGGTGGAATCGAATTTCTACCCGAAAGACAAGCAACTAACACTATATCCCACTCCTGCTCCATTTGTTTTGATTCTGCGACTAAATCAGTAAAATTAGTTAATTCAGCTAAATCTTTGTCCACGCAAATAACAGCGTTTAACTCGCCGCCATTCCCCGCCTGAAATTGTGCTTTATCCTCATCGGTATGGTCTTCAGGCAATAAGGCCTTCAAAAAAACAAATAAAAAACGTTGCGGTTCGGTCTGTTGCTTACCAACGACCAACAAAGAAGCGTAATCGGTTATTTCAGTCATAATAATTTTTTCAATCCCAGCTTATTTTTAAATTACCTTATGAAAGGTATATAGGATAAATTATACATCGCTTTATCTTTAAGTAGAGCTTCAGTTTGGAAATTGCGAAAAGTAACGCTAAACCCCAACCATATTGAAAATCGTATTTTTTTGTGGGGCGTAGACTTTAGTCTACCGTTTAAAATAGTAGGCTAAAGCCTACGCCCCAATATCGCACTTTTAAAAACTACGTATCTCTAAGAGGATTAAGTTTAGCAATTAAAGATACGGCTATTTTCATTTAGTCCTCCATAATCCCTAGTCATTAAATAGTATGCTAAAACCATTATTATTCATTTTCGTATCAATACTTACCCATACCGTCATTGCTGATAGCTCATCACCCAATAAAATTCTGTTACTCCATGCTACACAGGTTTTTGATGGTGAAAAAATGCTCAATAACACCTCAATACTCATTGAAAATGGCATTATCAAAGAAGTTGCGCCACGTGATAGCTTTAAAGCTATCGATACATCGGCAATAAATATCATTGATTTAGGCAATGCCACCCTATTACCCGGATTTATAGAACTCCATGCGCATGTCAATTACCGTCAAGTGCCTACTGATATCGTATTACAACATGGCATCACTACTGTCCGTGATCTAGGAGGCGCTATACATTTTCCACGAGGCGGCAATGGCAAACTACGTTTACTCAGTGCAGGTCCCATACTGACCGTAGAAAATGGCTATCCTATTAACAAAATGGGCAAAGGTAGTCATGCACTCGCTATTCGTTCTGAAGCACACGCCAAACAGATAGTACAAAGATTAATTGAAAATGGGGCGGTAATAATAAAAATTGCTTTGGAAGCGGGTGGTGAAGTAGGTGCACCTTGGTCATCAGCACATCACCACCATCAAAATCAGCATTCACCAGCAAGCTCTCACCACTCTCCAACAAATACCCATCATGTAGCAAGTGCAACAACATGGCCGATGCTTTCTGAAACGATAGTGAAAGCGATTGTCAGTGAAGCTCATAAACTCGGCATAAAAGTTACCGCTCATGTCGGTGAACAACAAGGGGTAAAAATTGCTTTAAATGCAGGGGTTGATGAATGGGCCCATATGCCTTGTGCAGTAATTCCCAAAGCCTTATTAGCACAAGCTGTTGCTCAAAAGGTCAATATTGTCACCACGCTCGATACCTTATCTAAATGTACAGGCATTGCACATAATACAACGGCACTCGCTGAACTGGGGGCAAATTTTTTATATGGGGCAGAGATAGCTCATCCAGATATTCCATGGGGCATTGATGCTCAGGAACTGATGTCTATTCAACAACACACACAGCTCTCTTTTATCGAGGTTTTAAAAACTGCCACCTCTAAAGCGGGAAAATACTTAAACATTCCTTTATTGGGGCAATTAAAAGCCAATGCACCTGCTGATATCATTGCGGTAAAAGGTGAACTCGCACATAGCTTTAAAAAATTAGAATACCCGCAACTGGTTATCTCCGGCGGGCATATTATTAAAAATAACTTTTAAGTTTTTTGCAGTAACCAATCCGTCCACTCACTAAAATTATCACCTTTAGTCGTGGATAGTTGGATAATTTTAATCTTAGGATTCACTTGTCGAGCATAAGCAATGCACTTATCGACATCGAAATCCACATAGGGCAATAAATCGATTTTATTAACAATCATCACATCTGCTGCATAAAACATATCAGCATACTTCAACGGCTTATCATCACCTTCAGTCACCGATAACACTACCACTTTATGCGCTTCGCCTAAATCAAACGATGACGGACAGACTAAATTGCCCACATTTTCAATCGCTAATAAACTATTCGCAGGCACGTTTAATGTTTGCACCGCATGACCGATGCCATGAGCATCTAAATGACAAGCCCTACCCGTATTAATTTGTAAGGCTTTCGCACCTGTGGCTCTGATTCTATCCGCGTCATGCTCAGTTTGCTGATCACCCTCAATCACCGCAATCGATAATTTATCCTGTAATTGCTTGATGGTTTCCACTAATAGTGTGGTTTTACCTGCACCGGGGCTAGACACTAAATT
>CAJVYO010000150.1 GCA_913009515.1 uncultured Methylococcaceae bacterium | reverse complement strand
AAATCTGCTAAAGCAATTTGATACCCGTAAAAATTAGGGTGCGACTTGGTAAATTTTGAGCTATCACGCGATAGCCCAATCACCGTATGTCCTTGCGATAATAGCATTTTTGCACAGGCTCGCCCAATCCCTGAACTGGCACCACTCACAATAAAACAACGAGTTACAGACTGCACGGGTAAAATTTTTCCTCACTGACATAGTTTAATAATTCATCACTGCAAAACTGCATCATTTCATCTTCAAGTTCGGTTTTATAAGACATCATGCCTTGCTTTGAACTTAACGGACTGGCAAATAATTTTTCGCTAGGATAGAGTTTTTGTAATTTTTTAAAATAATTATCAGGTAAACGAAATACCCCTAAACTTACAGAATGCAAGCGGTCACTATCAATGCGTGCAAATACATATGCAAATAATGCCTGATAATGGGCTTGGTAATCTGCTTCATAAATAATCGGGTCAAAACGTAAACCGATTAACCAACCTTGTTGTTGTAATTTAACCAATGCGTCTAAGCGTTTATTAATAGCCGGTGCTTTATGCTCTAAGGCTTGGGCAATTTCATCAGGGGTAAAACTAAAGGCGACAATACAGCGTTCAACTACTTCGCGATTTAATAACGAGCGTATTTGCGTGCTTTTAGTGCGTAATTCCATCCATGCGTTAGGAATTGCATCGATAACCGGTAAAAATTCCTCTGCAAAATGCGTCACCGGTTCTAAGGCTAAACTATCACAATCATAGCCTGAGAAAAAATGTACCGGTTCGTCAGGTGTTTCAGCACAGATGCGTTGAATATCGGCAAAATAATCTTCGTAATTAATAAAGAGTACATAATTCGCAGATTGATACATGCCTTGTAAAAAACAATAGCGGCAATCGTATAAACAATTCAGCATATGTGAAAAATAATAATTATGCTTGGCTCCAATACCGTATTGTGGCGGCGTTTTTAAAGCAAAGCCTTTATATTTTTCCGCTAAAATTAACGCCGGTTGTTGTTTTTGTAAGCGAAAATTTTGGGCTTTAGGATTAAACACTTCGCCATAACGCTCACAAATAATTTGCTGTGCCTGGGGAAAGCGTTCGCAAATAGCCAGCACACGGGGATGCTGTTGAATGGCCGCTTCAATATACAGTCGTTCAATCATTTATTGATTACCCACTGGAATGGTTAAGGTAGGATTCACCGCTTTTTGTTGACCCGCTTGTAAATTAAAAAGCTGGGTTAATAACATAAAAGTCGATTTTGAATTTAAATCATTATCTGCAATATAAAACCAATGCTCACGATAAAAGACTTTTAAATACGCATTTTCTGGTTTTTCATCACTACTTTGAATTTTAAATAATTCACCTGCGGGGGTCTTATCCCAATTAAAAATTACCCCTTTTTCATTAATAGTCGAGGTGACTAAGCCTTGTTGTTGATGTAACACCGGCACATTAATATTTTGTGATAAATAATGTAACAAGCTTGAAATAGAACGTAAGCGAATATTCCAATATTTTGGATTATTTTCTATAAAATTAGTTGATAATTGATAACGATGACTCGGCTGAATGGTTAATAAGCGTTGGATTTTTTTGATAGCTAATTTTGCTTGCTTATCGTTAGTCTCTAAAAAACGCACTTCAATATGCTTGCTTGAATCTAAACTAATGCCAAACTCAATTACCCGCTTAGATTGCAAATAATGGAATGCCGCTAAAAACTCTTGAAATAATTGGTATTCAGGTTGCATCGCAGGCGTTGGTCCTGATGCACTCGCGGCATTGGATAAATTATTAATACGTTCAATACATAAACCAAAAATGCGTTCCGCCCGCCAACCTGATTGAGCCATCACCAATACTGCTTCAATCGGAATCGGTGATAATAAACTTTTTAAAAAATCTTCACCGCCTAAAGGAGCGTACGAAATAGTCGGACTTTGGGTAAAACTAATCCCCATTTCCGGTGAAACACTGCTACTGCCTGCGATAGTGGTGCTGGTTCCCAAGCCTAGTGATGACCTTATCGACATCGATGCGGTCACACTATTAATATTGAGAAAATAAGGCCGATCACGGTATTTTAAACGCACCAAATTTAATAACATTTCTTGGCTTAAGGAATTAACAATCGCATGATTATACGCCGCATGAGTATCGTTTAAATTTTCAGGCCCATACCATGATTGACAGCCACTTAAGACACCGATCGATATAGCTAAATATAACAAAGTATTCAATTTAAATTTTTTCACGTGACTCTTTAAGTTAAAGCTATTTTTATAGTACTTGCATAAAAATAAATGCTCAGATCTTTTAACAAGACTATTTTCTATAATAATTGTCTAAATGTAAAATTTTCTTATATTCCAACTGTGGCTACTTACAAAGATCTCTAACAAGAACTAAGAAGGCAACCTATCATAGACCCCATTATACTTGAGCCATGTTTTCATATATCAAAATTATAGCCTCATATACCAGAGTTCAAGCATCAAAAAAAAGAATTATTTGATGCTTGAACTATTATAAAACAATGCTATACTATCATTTATTACTATTAAATGATGTTACAAGTATTAAAAACCAACATAATTATGAGAGAAGAAGCATCAAAAGATACCTTAAAAATAACAGATTATAATTATAAAAATCGTTTTGATAAGAATCCATTTCTTGATGATATGATTTTAAACTTTACCTCAAAACAGGTAAAAATAAGTGCGATTGGAAATAATGATAATGTTATCGTTAATCAAACAACAGGTGAAATTAAAGGCACTCATGTTGTTACCTATAAAAAAGTGGATAGTGAAGAATTTATAAAGCTTTTTACAAAAAATATTGCACTTACTTTTGAGTTAAATGCCGCAGGTATAAAATCTTTCAATGTATTAATTTGGACAATGCAACAAAAAGCAATTGATCGAGATATTGTGACACTTGATTCATATACTTTAAATGATTTTTTAGACGTTAATCATCTTTCTTTATCATCGGCAACATTCTCTAGAGGACTAACTGAATTAGTAAAATCCAAAATATTGGCAAAAACAAGACGTAAAGGGGATTATTACATCAATCCAAATTTTATTTTTAATGGAAATAGAATTGCATTTACAACTGCAATTGAATTAAATCAAAATCTTTAATAACATACCCACATCACATTAGATATACTCTTAACCGCACTTACTATCGCCACAATTTAAACAAGTCATACAGCCATCCATTAAAATAAGGGCTTTAGTATGGCATTTATTACATAATTGGGCTTGTTTAGGAAATTCACCATTATCCTCAACAGTGCTATTGCCATTTTTTTCATCAAATTCTTTGCGTTTTTCAGCTAAAAATTCTTTTTGATTTTCATCGAGCATCTGGGTATCAATCATGCCAATTTGCTTCATATGCACTTCAATCGCATGGCCGATTTCTGCTACTAATGACGGCATATATACGCCGCCTTTTTTAAAATAACCGCCACGTGGGTCAAAAACCCCTTTCAGCTCTTCCACCATAAAGCTAATATCACCGCCTTTACGGAAAACGCCTGAAATAACACGCGTTAAGGCTAACACCCACTGAAAGTGCTCCATATTTTTAGAGTTAATAAAAATTTCATAGGGGCGACGATCTTCATGCTCCGTCCCTGAATTTAAAATCACATCATTAACCGTAATATATAAAGCGTGTTCCGATTGCGGGGTTTTTATTTTATAAGTTGAGCCAAATAACAATTCAGGACGCAGAATTTTTTCATGCATACTTTCTACATCATTTTTCGCTTCTTCAGTATTAATTACTGCTTCTTTGACTTCTTCGGTGACAACTTTATAACCAACAATTTTTTTATCTATTTTTAAAGGCATTTTTTTATCCGAGTGCATTAATTAGAATTTACCGTAATAGCCTTCTTTCAAGGCATCAAATAAATTAGCGGCGGTATGCATTTCACCATCATACTCTAGTTTTTCATTCCCTTTTACCTCAATCACATGACCATCTTCAAGCGTAAATTGGTAGGTGGTATTTTCTAAATCAGACTCCTTAACCAAGACACCTTGAAACACTTCAGGGTTAAAACGGAAAGTTGTACAGCCTTTTAAACCTTTTTCATAAGCATACTCATAAATCGATTTAAACGCTTCATACGGATAATCCGTCGGCACATTCGCGGTTTTAGAAATCGATGAATCAATCCAAACTTGAGCGGCGGCCTGCACATCAACATGCTGTTTTGGCGTAATCGCATCAGAAGTAATAAAGTAATCCGGCAATTGCTCTGTTGCTTGTTCGCTATAAGGCATCGCATTTTCATTAACTAATGCACGATAAGCTAATAATTCATAGGAAAAAACATCAACTTTTTCTTTAGTTTTTTTACCTTCACGAATCACATTACGCGAATAATGATGGGCAAAACTCGGTTCAATACCATTACTAGCATTATTGGCTAAAGACAGTGAAATTGTTCCAGTAGGTGCGATGCTGGTTGCGTGGGTAAATCGCGCGCCCACTTCTGCTAATTCAGCGACCAATTCAGGCTCAACCTTTGCGATTTGCTGCATATAACGACTGTATTGGGCGTGTAATATTTTACCTGCCACTTTATCGCCTAATTTATAGCCATCATCTAGCATTTCAGGACGTTTGCGTAACATCGCTCCCGTCACTTCATAGTCTTTCTCTAAAGCCGGTGCTACGCCTTTTTCTTTAGCAAGACTTAAGGCTTCTTTCCAGCTTTCAACAGCCAATACCTTAGTCACTTCATCGGTAAATACTAATGAGTCTTCATCACCGTATTTCAACCCCAACATCG
>CAJVYO010000149.1 GCA_913009515.1 uncultured Methylococcaceae bacterium | reverse complement strand
AGACGAAGTCACTGCAGAATTACCGAGATTACCGTTAATTTTAACTAAAAAATTACGCCCAATAATCATCGGCTCTACTTCAGGATGATTGATATTTAAAGGAATAATCGCCCGTCCACGTGCCACTTCAGAACGCACAAATTCAGCGGTCATTTTTTCAGGAATCTCCGCGCCAAACGACTGCCCTTTATGCTGGCCATTATATAAAGCGGTCATCGCTTCCATATTTTGGTTTTCACGAATCGCAATATACTCCATTTCAGGGGTAATAATACCCTGACGGGCATAATGCATTTGTGACACATTTTTACCCGCTTTAGCACGGCGTGGTTTACGAATATGCTCAAAACGCATCTCTGCTGTTTCAGGATCATGTAAGCGTTCTTTACCAAAATCAGACGTGGGGCCTGCTAATTCTTCAGTATCATCACGTTCATTAATCCACGCATCTCGAATGCCCGCCAAACCTTTTTGTAAATCAACGGCTACAGCAGGGTCGGTATAAACACCTGAGGTATCATACACATACAACGGGCCATTTTTTTCGTTTTCACTACCAAAATGTAAAGGCGTATCCGATAGGTTAATTTTACGCATCGGTACCTGTATATCAGGGCGACTGCCTTCAATATAGATTTTTTCCGAAGCGGGATAAGAATCAATTTTGACACTGTTCTCGTTAGACGTTGCACTCATAGTTTTCATCTCTCTTATTTTTAAAAAAATAAGGCGCAAACAAGCTTTATGGGCTTTCCTACGCCAGTATTATCTGGTTTCAGGTTCAAAGGGTTTTCTCTCAGCTTTCATCAGCACCCCTAGCCTTTACTAATTTTTCATTACTACTTTATTGAAATTATTACCTCATTATCGCTTCAATATCTGCCACCGTTTTAGGGGCTGCTGCGGTTAATACTTCATGACCACTCGCTGTCACTAATACATCATCTTCAATACGAATGCCGATCCCTCGCCATCGTTCTTCAACGCTGTAACAATCTTCTGGAATATATAAGCCCGGCTCAATAGTCAATACCATGCCCACTTCCAGTAATCGCCATTCCTTGTTGATTTTATAATCGCCGACATCATGCACATCCATGCCTAGCCAATGTCCGATACGGTGCATATAAAATATCTTATAAGCTTCGGTTTCAATCAGTTCATCAACGTCACCTGTTAATAAGCCTAAATCCACTAAACCTTGTGTTAACACCTTCACAGAGACATCATGCGAATTATTCCATGGGGTATTCGGTTTCACTTCAGCAATCGCAGCGTATTGCGATTCCAATACTAATTGATATAAGGCTTTTTGTTCGGGCGAAAACACACCATTAACCGGAAAAGTACGTGTAATATCGGCCGCATAATGGTCACATTCTGCTCCGGCATCAATCAATAATAAATCACCATTTTTTAAAACAGAATGATTATCAGTGTAATGTAAGGTACAGGCATTAATGCCACCCGCTACAATCGAAGGATAGGCAACCGCTCTTAAGCCATTATCAATAAATTCATGAATCATCTCGCCTTCTATTTGATATTCATAACGTCCTGCTTGGCAACATTGCATCGCCCGAATATGGGCTTTAACCGACACATCTATCGCGCGTTTTAATAAAGAAATTTCATAGGGACTTTTAATTAAACGCATCTCATGCAAAATATGCTCTAAAGAAACTAATTCCCCAGGAGCTTGAGCACCACTACGCGTTTGTTTACGAATACGCGTAATCCATTCCATTAAATTCTGATCGAGTTCCGCATCTCGTCCCATCGGATAAAAGACTTTTTCTTTATTTTCCAATAAGCCTGGCAAAATATCGCCTAAATCATCAATCGGAAAAGAATCATCCGCACCGTAATCTAAGGTTGCACCGTCTAAGCCTGCATGAGCACCTTCCCATAAAGCCTTGGTGGCATCATATTCACGGCAAAATAAAATATATTCCCCTTTATCGCGTCCGGGAATAAACACCGCTAAGGCTGAACTTTCATTAAAACCGGTTAAATAATAAAAATCACTGTCTTGGCGAAAAGGAAAATCAACATCACGGTTACGCGGTCGAATTTCAGCACTAGCAATAATCGCGATATTGCCTTCACCGATTTCAGCCATTAAATTTTCACGACGGATTTTAAATTCAACGGCACTCATAACGGCACCTCCGCTCTATTCAATTTACCGCCATTTAACTCAGTGCTAATTAACATCACCGCTGCTCGTAAATATTCACGAATTTCCATCAAGCCATTTTCCAGTTCTTCAGGGTCGTCTTCATTATCAACTTCACTGTCTAACTTTGTGAATTCGGTCATATCATGAAGGATTTCAGTGATTTCATCCGACCACGGGGTGTTAGTTTGAATACGCGCTAGACCAAATAAAAAACCTTGGCACCATTGTGTTATCGCAAAACAGCGAGCTGCTAGCCCTTCATCATCCTCTGGCAAAAATAAATCAAACTCAAAATCATAGCTCAACATTAAAGCCTTGGTTGCTGAAAATAAATTCATTAAGGTTAATTTTTCCTCTTCAAATAAATCCGCTTCTTTTGCTAACGCTTCGCTCATCCAATCACTGGCTTCAACATTTATATCCAAACATAACATCGCACAGGCAATTCCATGTATTTCTGCCGCACTTTCAGCCGCATCTTTTTGTAAAATAGTCGAATTGACAATAGAATAACTCATGATATATTTAAAATAATTAGTTAGTAATTAAGGAAAAAGTTAGCAATTATACGCTATACTTTACATTTACTTTAGTTTGTCTGCCTAGTAAAGCCTAAAATATGTAGTTTGGCGTGTTTTTAGGTCTACAGCTTATGCTAAAATAACATAAAGTAGTCAAAGTCAGCATAAAAGTAGGCACTCCACTTTTTTGTTTTAGAAAGTATGATAATAATAAAAATGCCCCATGAGCGATAAAAAACAACCCTTTGATATTCATGACCTTGAGGAAAAACTGGATATATTAATTCAGCAATACGAACTCATTAAAAATGAAAATATCAGCTTAAAAGCCAAACAAACCATTTTAGTCAAAGAGAAAGCTAAATTAATCGAAAAAACCCATTTGGCACGTACCCGTGTGGAAGCGATGATTAGTCGCTTAAAAAATATGGAGCAAGATTCATGAGCGATGCGATGCATCCCGTTATACTAAAGATTGCCGGCAAAGAATATAAAATTTCTTGTACGGCAGAATCTGAAGAACAGTTAATTTTATTCTCTGAGCAACTTGATGCCCATATTCGAAAAATAAAACTGACGGGAAAAGTCACTGGTGATGAACGTATTGCTATTATGGCCGCCCTAAATTTAGCTGATCATTTATCTCACCCCTTACAGGAAGCCCCAGATAATCAGGATATCAGCGAAAAATTAAAAAATATGGACATTAAGATCGAAACTATCTTAAAAAACGTTTAAAATAGTACCCGTATCTCCTGCTGTATTCGACAGTAAGGTTCGTGTTCCTTGGACCTAATTCCGACTTAGGGAATCAGACTGTCTTCTGGTGTGCATGTCCGTTTACGGAAAGCCTAAAAGAGACACTAGCTTCCCCACTTGAACCTTTGGTTCAAGGACGATGCTTTACAACGGTACTTATGGGAGATACACAATTACTTTGCCTTTAAAACTCATCGATTTTTTTACGCTTAAAATCGGTCGTTGGCTAATATCCTCATTCACCAATTTCTTTAGTGCCTTACAATTTACGCTTGTAGTGCTATTTAGAGGTTTACGCTATACCTCGCGTTCCCCTAAAAATAATATTGTTCATCAAGTCACCCTCACCCAAATTATTTTTAGCGGCATTGATGCATTTTTTCCGACGTTATTTCTCCTCAGCCTATTGGTTGGTTTAGCGATTACCTCCCCGCTTATTTTATTTTTACAAAGTTTTGCCACTGACCAAGAAGTCATTACCATGCTCACGCATTTTATTGGTCTACAGCTAAGCTCTATTATTACCTCTATTATCCTTATTGCTCGCTCAGGGTCAGCCATTGCGGTCGATTTAGGCAATATGAGTATTCGCCAAGAAATAAAAGGCTTACTGTTACTCGGCATTGACCCTTATGTGTATTTTGCCTATCCCCGTTTTATAGGTTTAGCGATTTCCCATATTGCTTTAACCGTTTATTTTGCCGTGTTATCGATGTTATTCGGCGTATTTTTTGCCGCATTAGAGTCACCCACCAATTTTAAATATTTTTCGGTATTACTCGAATCATTTGATAGCATTGAATTAGCTTTATTTATCCTTAAAAATGCGTGCTGTGGCATTGCCATTGCCGCTTACGCTTGTTTTTTTGGACTCAATGTTAAAGCCTCGGTAACTGAAGTTCCTCAAGCCACGCAACAAGCGATTATAAAAAGCTTAATGCTGGTCTTTTTTATTAATGCACTGTTCGTGCTGATTCCCTAAAATTTAACTATGATCAAACCAACGCGTTTACTGCCTTATATTTTGCCTTTATTTATTTTTGGTTGTAGTAGCCACCCAACAATTAAAACTGACAAAGCACACCATCAAGCGAAAAAACACACGAAACTGCAATTAGATGACACGGTACGTCCCTTATTACGTCAAGAAATGCAAGCTATTCAATCGGGCATGATGGCATTAATGCCTGCTATCGCAAGCGGTGATTGGCAAAAAGTGTCTGAAATTGGTAAAAATATGCAGCATAGCTATATTATGAAGCAACAACTTACCAAAAAACAACGCCACGCCTTACATCGCACATTACCTAAAAGTTTTATTAAAAAAGACAAAGCCTTTCATAAAGCCGCCGGTATGTTA
>CAJVYO010000148.1 GCA_913009515.1 uncultured Methylococcaceae bacterium | reverse complement strand
CCATTGGCAAACGCATACACACGGGTATGCTCTAAAAAACGCCCAATAATAGAACGCACTTCAATATTATCGGATATGCCTTCAATATTAGGTCGTAATGAGCAAATACCACGAATAATCAATTTAATCTCGACACCAGCTTGTGATGCTTGATATAAAGCCGCAATTAATTGCTCTTCAACCATCGAATTGACTTTAAAAATAATTTTTGCAGGTAAACCTTTCTTGGCAAACGCTATTTCACGTTCCACTTTTGCTAATAAACTTTTATGCAAAGTGAACGGCGATTGTAATAATTTATGTAACTGCGTTACCTTGCCAAGACTGGTTAATTGCACAAACACTTTGCGTACATCTTCACCCAGCTCTTTATTGGCGGTTAATAAACCGTAATCGGTATAAAATCGAGCCGTTTTAGGATGATAATTACCCGTGCCTAAATGCACATAATCTCTAAATTTTTTACCTTCTTTACGCACCACTAAACACATTTTGGCATGAGTTTTATAGCCCACCACGCCATACACCACATTAATGGCTCCTTTTTGCAGCTTTGATGCGAGGGTAATATTGGCACGCTCATCAAAACGAGCCCGCAACTCAATGACCACGGTGACTTCTTTGCCGAGTCGAGCCGCTTTTAATAAGGCATTAATAATAGGTGAATCTGAGCTAGTACGATATAAGGTTTGTTTAATCGCTAACACATCAGGATCAACCGATGCCTGACGCAGAAACTCAACCACCGGTGTGAACGATTCATAAGGGTGATGCAATAAAATATCTTGCTTTTTAATCACCTCAAAATAACATTTACTGCGTTGCAAGACCGCAGGAATAGACGCATGATACGGTTGAAATTTTAAGTCACGCTTATCAACAATATCGTAAATTTCCTGCATACGGCTTAAATTAACCGGCCCTTCGACACGAAACACTTCATCTTGGGTAATACCAAAGCGTTCGGCTAAAAAATCAATAGTGGCATCGGTGCAATTGGTATCAATTTCTAAACGAATCTCATCGCCATAATGCCGCATGGTTAATTCACCTTCCAATGCATTCAATAAATCATCAACGGCATCATCATCAACATATAAATCACTATTACGTGTCACCCTAAATTGATGGCAACATTTAACCCGCATACCATTGAATAAACTATCCACAAAGGCATGAATAATTGAGGTTAAAAACACAAAATCATATTCACCACTGCCGGTACTTTCAGGTAATTGAATAATACGCGGTAAAGCTCGCGGTGCTTGTAAAATAGCCCGGCCACTATTACGCCCAAAAGCATCTTTTCCTGTTAGCGAAATAATAAAATTTAAACTTTTATTGAGTATACGTGGAAATGGATGTGCTGAATCTAAGCCTACTGGCGTTAAAATCGGTAATAACTCTTCTTGAAAAAAATTTTTCAACCATGTGCGTTGTTTATCTGTCCATTCAGCCCGACGAATAAAATGAATATCTTGCTGTTTTAATTCAGGAATAATCACTGCATTTAATATTTCATACTGACGCTGCACCAAATCATGGGCTTTTAGTGAAATCAGTTTTAATTGTTCACTGGCATTCAAACCATCATGTCCGCGCCGCAATGGCTCTAATTCTTGTTGCTGAATCACCCCCGCAACACGCACTTCATAAAATTCATCTAAATTAGAACTAGAAATACAGAGGTAATTAAATCGTTCCAATAATGGTAAGCTTTCGTCTTCCGCTTGTGCCAATACCCGCTCATTAAATTCTAAAAGACTTAATTCACGATTAAAATAATAATCGGGATTTTGTAAATTTAAGACTGCTTCATTATCCTCATGAACGGTTGATTCTACTGTGGTCATATTTTTTCATCTCCTTGTTATGTTTAGCTGTAAAACCACGTTTGCCCTGTAGTCCTCCAGTATGTAAAGCAATAATACGTTGTCCTGCCTGAAAATAACCTTGCTTGATTAAATCATAGATGCCATAGAGCATTTTACCGGTATAAATCGGCTCTAACAGTATCTGCTGCTGTTGTTCAAAATCATCGATAAAATCATGTAATTCAGGTTTAGTTTTCGCAAAGCCACCAAAGTGATAGTTTAAATTAACTAACCAGTCATTATTATGACAAGCTACTTTATTTAACATTTTTTGCACATCATCAACTAAAAAACCGGCTCCTTTCAGTGCGGCAAAGCCTATTATTTTTTTAGTATCGGGTAATGCACTCACTAAGCCAGCCAGTGTCGTTGCCGTTCCACAAGGCACACATAACACATCATAATCAATATCTATTTCCGTTAGTAATTCGGCGACACCTTGCAATGCCGGTGTTAAAGATCCGCCTTCAGGAATCCAGTAATCACCTTGCTGATAACTCGCCAAACCTTGCTGACGCAATAATTGATAGTCACTGCGTGTTACATAGTGTAATCGCATACCCCATTGCTGCATATCGACTAAACTAGGATTAAGATGCTTAGGACACTCTCCTCTAATATACGCCGCTGTCGGTAAGCCTAAACAATGACCAACATACGCCAACGCGTGTAAATGATTAGAATACGCACCACCCATTGAAATTAATCGCTGTGCCTCTACCGATAAAGCGTCATTTAACACATATTTTAATTTACGCCATTTATTACCCGAGACAATCGGATGTAATAAATCATCACGTTTCATCCATAACTCGATGCCCTTTTCTTTAATAAAAGGAGCTTCAATTTGCTGTAAAACAGATTGGCCTAAGCTTTTCTCAAAATCAAATAATTGCTGATTCAGCATCACCATCAAATCCTGTTAAAATAATCATTTCCTAAAAAATACGCCACACTTTATCTTATGCTAAACGACATAGAATCTACTGAAAGTATCTTACCTGAACCAGAAGTCACCGACGCATTTGAAAAATTAAAAAAAAACATGCCTTCTATTGGCTTCATTAGCCGCAAAAAACGTATACAAGCCTATATTACCATTACTAAAATGGCTGAATACATGATAACAAATGATGAAATAAACGAAGAGGACACCTTATTTATTTTCTCATTACTCATGCGTAAATTTCCTAATTTCCAAAAAGCCGCCATGATGACTGCACTTAATTTACCGAGTATTGGTATCGGTGTATTATCGCCTATTGGCTTAAAATTTATTCTGGAAATCCGTAAAAATCTTAATTTACCTTCCACTCATCACACTGATAATGATGACGAAGATGAAGAAAATGAAGATAGTCCTGATGCACCATCCTTAGAAAATAACATCAAACCCTCATAAAGTATCGCTTATGTTATCCCGTATAAAAAAGTTTTTTACACCCTCAAATAATCATGATGCGTCAGACACTCACGTAAATCCTTTTTTTTTAACAGACATCGAACAGATTAAGCCTTTATTAAAATCACTAGAAAATCAAACGGTTGTGGTGAGTATTGTCGATGCTAATAGCGATGAGGTTTACACCACTAAAGTCATTGAAGTCCATGAGGAGCATCAAGTTTTGGTACTCACCGCACTGAGTCCTGAATCAGGCAATATCCCGCTACTCAGTCAAAATAAAACCTTAAAACTTATTACGCAACTCAACAATATTCATAGCTCTATTATCTTAGAACACTTAGAACCTGAGTACCGTTATGGTAAAAAACTCTTTTATAAAGTCGATTTTCCTAAACGTATTTATTACCCCCAACGACGCCAACAGCCGAGATTTACTTACAGTGATTCGGCATTAATAAAATTTATCGGCACCTCAGAACGCACCCAATGTTCCGCTTCGGGAATTGTAATTAATATCTCACAAAATGGTCTCACCTTATTATTGAATATTCCGCTGGCATCATTACGCAAAGAAGACCTAATACAAAACTGTCGCTTGAGCTTGCCCAATGAAACGGTCATACATTTTGACTTTCTTATTCGCTATATTGATAGCTACAGTGAACAGAAATTGATTATCGGCGGCAGCATGCAATTGATTAGTGAAAATTCAGCCTTACAAACCCAACGCGAACAGCAACAACTCACTGAGTTTATTCAGCAGCTTAATTCCCTAAAATAACCTTGAATCCGCTGATGATTCGCTTAAAATAAAGCCCTATTCACCGAGTATTTCGGTTTTATTATCCAAGAGAGAGATCATAATGGGTTTTATGCAAGGTAAACGCGTTTTAATTGTAGGTTTAGCCAGTAATCGTTCTATTGCATGGGGAATCGCTCAAGCCATGCACCGTGAAGGCGCAGAGATTGCTTTCACCTTTCAAAATGAAAAACTACAAGGTCGAGTTGAAAAAATGGCCGCTGAATGTGATTCTAACATCACCATTGAGTGCGATGTCAGCCATGATGAACAAATTGATAATGTGTTTACCGAACTGGGTAAACAGTGGGATGGTTTAGATTGTATTGTGCATTCTGTTGCGTTTGCACCGCGTGAAGCATTAGACGGTGATTTTGTGGACGCAACCACCCGCGAAAATTTTCGCATTGCACATGATATTAGTTCGTATAGCTTTACCGCCTTAGCAAAAGCAGGACGTGAGATGATGAAAGGGCGTAATGGCTCATTACTCACGCTGAGTTATTTGGGGGCAGAACGTGCGATTCCTAATTACAATGTCATGGGTGTGGCAAAAGCCAGTTTAGAAGCCAATGTACGTTATATGGCAGTTGCATTAGGAGCAGAAGGCACTCGTGTTAATGCTGTCTCAGCAGGGCCTATCAAAACCTTAGCATCTGCTGGCATCAATAACTTCAAATCAATGCTAAGTAAAGCAGCTGATACCGCGCCACTCAAGAAAAATGTCACAATTATGGAAGTAGGTAATACCGC
>CAJVYO010000147.1 GCA_913009515.1 uncultured Methylococcaceae bacterium | reverse complement strand
TTAATAAAACGGGCACCTTTAATAAGGAATGCTCTCTAATCTTATAGTTTAAATTGTGATTTTTTAAGTCAACTTCACTTGATATTCCTGCCTCTCTAACTTTTATATTTACTTCTTTAGCATAATTATCAAAATCATTTGAAACTGGAATAACAACAGTTTGCAAGGGTGCTATCCAAAATGGAAGTTTTCCTGAATAATTTTCAATTAATATTCCAATAAATCTCTCTAGAGATCCAAATAAAGCTCTATGAAGCATAACTGGAATTTTTTTTGATCCATCTTTATCAACAAATGAAGCTCCAAGTCTACCTGGTAAATTTAAATCTACTTGAAGAGTACCACACTGCCAATCTCTTCCTATTGCGTCTCTTAAAACAAACTCAATCTTTGGACCATAAAAAGCACCTTCTCCTTTGTTTACGGTATACTCTAGTTTTGATGTCTTGATTGCTTCAAGTAAGGCTTTCTCTGCCTTGTCCCATATATGATCTTCTCCAACTCTCGAATCTGGCCTGTCAGAATATTTTAAAATAACATTTTCAAAACCTAAATCTTTATAAATGTCTAAAATCAAATTTGTTACATTTAGACACTCACTTGTAATTTGATCTTCTGAACAAAATATATGTGCATCATCCTGTGTAAAAGCTCTCACTCTTAATAATCCATGTAAAGCTCCTGATGGTTCGTAACGATGAACTTTTCCAAACTCTGTTATTCTTAAAGGTAGATCTCGATAACTTTTCAAACCTTGATTAAAAACCTGAATGTGCCCTGGACAATTCATGGGTTTAATAGCAAAAACTTTCTCATCTGGTGTTTCAGATGTATACATATTTTCTCCGTATTTTTCCCAATGACCTGATTTTTCCCATAATACACGGTCAACCACTTGGGGAGTTTTTATTTCACCATAGCCATTTAAACGTAATTTATCGCGAATATATTGTTCAACTTGCTGATAAATCGTCCAACCTTTTTCATGCCAAAACACCATGCCCGGTGCTTCTTCCTGCATATGAAAAAAACCTAAGGCTTTCGCTAATTTACGATGGTCACGTTTTTCAGCTTCCTCCAAACGCTCCAAATAAGCATTTAACTCTTTTTTATCATTCCAAGCCGTACCATAAAGCCGTTGCAGCATCTCATTATTAGCATCACCTCGCCAATAAGCACCCGCAATCTTCATTAATTTAAACGCTTTTAATTTACTGGTACTCGGCACATGTGGCCCACGACATAAATCAGTAAAATCATCTTGCGTATACAGCGACAAATCTTCATTCGATGGAATAGATTCAATAATTTCCGCTTTATAATGCTCACCTAAATCACGGAAAAATTTAACCGCTTCATCACGTGTCACCACTGAGCGGGTAATAGCCGCATTACTCGATACAATCCGTTGCATCTCTTTTTCTATTTTCTTAAAATCATCCGGTGTAAAAACATGCTCACATGAAAAATCATAATAAAAGCCATTATCAATCACCGGGCCAATCGTTACTTGAGCAGTAGGATGTAGTCTTTTCACCGCATGTGCCAATAAATGCGACGTAGAATGGCGAATAATCTCTAAGCCTGCTTCATCTTTCGCGGTAATTAACTGCAAACTAGCATCAGATTCAATCACCGTATTAGCATCAACCAACTCATCATTAAGTCGTCCTGCTAATGTGGCTTTTGCTAGTCCTGAACCGATAGATTTAGCAACTTCCATCACCGTTACGGCATTATCAAATTCACGTTTTGAGCCATCAGGCAGGGTAATTACAGGCATACTTCTCTATATTATTGGGTTATTATCACTAAATTTTTCTAATTATACTCATTATTTTAATGTTGTGTAAACAATTACTTAGACTACCTGCCCTGCACACCATCCTGATGCCCACGCCCATTGAAAATTATAGCCACCTAACCATCCTGACACATCCAATACTTCACCAATAAAATATAGCCCTGCCACTTGATTTGCTGCAAATGTTTTAGAAGAAATTGCATGACAATCAACCCCGCCTAACGTCACTTCAGCAGTTCGATAACCTTCGGTTGCATTCGGCTTTAACTGCCATTGCTGCAAACAATTTGTAATCAGTTCAACTTGTTTACACGATAAATCAACCACATTCATTTCTAATAAATTTTCGGGTAAAAAAATGGCAATTAATCGCTTGGCTAATAAATCCGTAAGATAATTTTTAACTTTTAACTTGGATTTACTAACTAATAACTGTTCACGTAAATTAATATTAGGTAATAAATTAATAGTTAATGTTTCACCTTGATTCCAATAAGATGACATTTGTAATACCACAGGCCCACTAATGCCCCGATGCGTAAATAATAAATTTTCAATAAAACATTTGCGATCATTACTTACCATTGCAGGTAACGCTAGACCCGATAAGACTGAAAATTTTTCTTTATCGTCTACATGCAAGGTAAAAGGTACTAAGCCCGCCCGTGTTAGCTGCACTTTAATACCAAATTGCTGCGCTATCTGATAGCCAAACGGCGTTGCTCCCATTTTTGGAATCGACAATCCACCTGTGGCAACCACTAAGGCATCACATTTCACCGTTTCATTTTCTAAACTTACGCTAAAATGCCCTTCAATCGCTTTAATCTTCGTGTTTAATTTAATCTGAACACCGGCTTGCTTGCATTCTGCCAACAGCATATTTAATATATCGGCAGAACTTTCATTGCAAAACAACTGCCCATGCTCACGCTCATGAAACGGTATCTGATACGCGTCAATCAGTGCTAAAAAATCCCATTGCGTAAAGCGACTTAATGCTGACTTACAAAAATGAGCATTATCTGAAATATAATTTTCAGCATCAATACTATAATTGGTAAAGTTACACCGCCCACCACCCGACATTAAAATTTTTTTACCGGCTTTATTAGCATGGTCTAATACTAACACTTGTCGTCCACGTTTCGCCGCCTCAATCGCACACATTAAACCCGATGCTCCTGCACCAATGATAATTACATCTACTGTTTTCATTCGTCTCTATCAAAAAATAGCCATTCAATCACGTCATTCTACCTAGCTAATTTATCTCATTTCACACTTTTTTAATCGCACTCCATCTCACGCTTAATTTTCTTATCTAAAAAACCGCTATAATATCCTTATTATTCAACGTCAATCTCTAAGGTAACACTTTGGAAAATTTTACTCCTATTTCGGCATTACTCGGTGGTGCTTTAATCGGCTTAAGTGTCAGTATTTTATTATTATTAAACGGCCGCATGGCAGGTATTAGTGGCATTATGAGTGGTTTAATCAAACCAACAAAACATCATATATGGCGTTTTTTATTCTTAGGGGGATTAATTATCGGCGCGTTTATTTTTCAACAACTATCGCCTGACCCTTTGGTTTTACGTGAAAATTATCCCTTTAGCCTTATCATTATTGGCGGATTTTTAGTCGGTCTAGGTACTAAAATGGGTAGCGGCTGTACTAGCGGACATGGTATTTGTGGTATTGCTAATCTATCAGTACGTTCCATTGCTGCAACCATCACTTTCATGCTGAGTGGTATGCTCACCGTTTTTATTATTAAACATATTTTAGGACTAACAGCATGAAAACCAATCTTATCGCATTAATAGCTGGGGTTATTTTTGGTTTGGGTTTAGCGCTATCGCAAATGATAAACCCTGATAAAGTCTTGAATTTTTTAGATGTCACCGGAAACTGGGACCCGAGTTTAATATTTGTCATGCTCGGTGCCTTAACCGTATCAACACTTAGTTTTCGCTTTATTTTTAAACGTGATGCACCTGTTTTTGGTGCTGAATTTCATATTACTAAAAAAACCATTATTACTAAACCGCTATTAATAGGCTCTGCATTATTTGGTATCGGCTGGGGAATGACCGGCTACTGCCCAGGCCCTGCTGTCGCAAGTTTAGGTTTATTTTCACTAGAAGGCGTCGTCATGGTTATCGCTATTTATGCTGGTTTTATCAGTCATCAATGGTTTGATAAACAATAATGGATATAACACAACTCTTAGCCACGCTGAATATCGATTTATCGCTTATTAATTGGCTATTTATCGCAGCGGGCAGTCTAGTCGGCTTTGTTATCGGTTTAACGGGTGTTGGCGGCGGCTCATTAATGACCCCAATTCTGGTGCTAGGATTCAGTATTTCACCGGCAGTTGCCGTCGGCACAGATTTACTTTATGCCGCAATTACTAAATTTAGTGGCGTCTTTTTTCATCATAAAAATAATCATGTTGATTGGAAAATTGTTGGCTTACTCGCATTAGGCAGTATCCCCAGTTCTTTGATAACCATTGCCTCATTAGAATATATTAAAGCCGCTGGCCTCAATTCCGACCGTTTTATGATGCTAACATTGAGCGTTATGTTAATTCTAACGTCTTTTATTATCTTAATAAAAGCCCGTTTAGTGAATTATGTTTCACACCATCATGGTGAATCCGCTTTCGTCACTACCTTAAAACAATATCGCCCCCACATTACCGTGTTATCAGGCTTTGCCTTAGGTGTTTTAGTCACTATTTCATCAGTAGGGGCTGGGGCGATTGGCTCTGCTATTTTATTTCTACTTTACCCGAATAAAAAACCGATTAGTATTGTCGGCACCGATATTGCTCATGCCGTGCCGTTAACCGCGATTGCCGGTATGGGACATCTACATTATGGCTCAGTTGATTTTAATTTATTAACCAGCTTATTAATAGGCGGCATTCCCGCTATTTATCTAGGCAGTGCATTAGGCAAATATATTCCTGACCACTGGTTACGGAGCGGTATTGCCATCTTATTATTTGCGATGGGTGTTAAATTGGCTCTATAAGTTCCTCAATATA
>CAJVYO010000146.1 GCA_913009515.1 uncultured Methylococcaceae bacterium | reverse complement strand
AAATGAATAATAAAATATCAAATAAGTCTATGGACGTTAAAATATTATTTTTATTGCAAGGTAATGATTTAAGCTGTTTAAGTGTTGATAATAATATAGAACTTATAACGGGATATGCGGCTCAAGAATTATTGACAAATGTCGTATCGTTTAAAGATTTAACGCATCCCGATGATTGTAATATTTATGACGCTATTTTTTCTCATGATGTGTTGTTAGCTGCTATTAACACTACCTTTAGAGTGGTAAAAAAAGAGGGTAGTATTAATATTATCACTATTACTTGTCGTAAAGAATGTAATAAAAATAATCAAGAAACGTATATTAATTTGTTTTTAAAAAATAATGAAGTAGCTGAGTTAGATGTTTTTAATGAATCTATTTCTATTAATATGGTTGCTATGCTGGAAAATACCAATGATTATATTTATTTTAAAGATAAAAACCATGTTTTTACAGGTGCCAGTCAAACATTAGTTAATCTAACCCATTCGACTAAACATTGGACTGATTTAATCGGTAAAACAGATTATGATGTGTTTACGCGTGAATTTGCGGATATTTATTATACTTTAGAGAAACAAGTTTTTTATGGTGAGGTGGCTGTTGCCCAAGAAGTACAGCCTATTCTCGATGAGCATGGCAATAAAGGTTGGGTTGATAATCGAAAATATCCGATTAAGGATGCCAAAGGCAATATTGTTGGATTATTTGGCATTGCTCGTGATATTACCAACATAAAACTAGCTGAAGAAGCGGCTGTTTTGAGTCAATCTAAATTTAGTTCTATGTTTCATCAAGCACCTATTGGTATTGCTTTGATTGATTCAATAACAGGTGAAATATATGAGGTAAATAAAAAGTTTGCTGATATAACAGGACGAAGGGTTGAGGAAGTAGACAATATTGATTGGATGGCAATGACACATCCTGATGATATTCAAGAGGATTTAGATAATATGCAGCGTATGAATTCAGGTGAAACTTCTGGATTTAATATGGAAAAAAGATATCGACATATTGATGGCTCATATGTTTGGATTCATATGACTATTGCTGCCTTTAAGCAGGAAAATAATTTACCGTATCATTTATGCATGATAGAAGATATTTCTAAACGCAAGTATGATGAATTAATGGATAGGTCGCGGAATCATATACTTAAAATGATTGCTCAGGATGAATTAGTAGCTGATGTTTTACAGGCGATTGTACAAGATATTGAAAAAAATAATTCAGAAATGCTGTGTAGTATTTTATTATTGGATAAAGAGGAGCAGCACCTTTTATTAGGAGTGGCTCCAAGTTTACCTGATTTTTATAATGAAGCTATTCATGGCGTTCAAATTGGTATGGCCGTTGGTTCATGTGGTACAGCTGCCTTTACTAAAAAAGCAGTCATTGTTGATGATATCCAAACACATGCCTATTGGCAGGATTTTAAAGAACTTGCAGAGCAAGCTAAATTAAGAGCATGTTGGTCTCAGCCTGTTTTATCTTCACAGGGTAAAGTATTAGCTACTTTTGCAATTTATCATCATGACATACATTCACCTGATAAAGATGATATGTTTTTGATAAATCAAGCGGTAGACTTGGTAGGTATTTGTATTGAGAAAGCACAGGCGAGTTTAGACTTAAAAGCAAGTGAAGAGCGGTGGCGTTTTGCATTGGAAGGCACAGGCGATGGAATATGGGATTTTAACTTTGAAACTAAAATAAATTTAGTGTCAAAGCAATTAATGAATATATTAGGTGTGGATATTTTAGAGGATAATGCGTCATTATTTTATTCTTTACTTGATTGGGAAGAGCGATTACATCCGCAAAGTATTGCTCCAACATTAGTGGCATTGAATGCAGTGGCGGAGGGTAAAACCCGTGTCTATGAGGTTGAACAACAGATTCGCTGTGAAGATGGCAGTTATAAGTGGTTGCTGAGTCGGGGTATGGTAGTCAGTACTACGAATACGGGAAAACCGTTGCGAATGTTAGGCGTTTCAACAGATATTACTAGGCGTAAAGAAAATGAATTGAAATTACAGCTTGCAGCCAATGTATTTACCTATGCTCGTGAAGGCATTATGATTACAGATGCTAGTGGTCATATTATCGACGTGAATAAGACCTTTAGTGATATTACAGGTTATAGCCGTCAAGAAATAATAGGAAAAAATCCGAGTATTTTACAATCTACAAAACAAAACATTAATTTTTATAGGCTTATGTGGGAGTCATTACTTAAAAAAGGTCATTGGGTTGGCGAAATATGGAATTTAAATAAACAAGGTCAGCTGTACGCAGAAAACCTAACGATTAGTACGGTTTATGATGAAGAGGGTAATGTACAAAATTATGTAGGTTTATTTTCAGATATTACGGTAATGAAAGAGCATCAAGAACAGTTGGAGCATATTGCACATTATGATGTACTCACCCGATTACCCAACCGAGTATTATTAGCTGATCGTTTAGAACAAGCCATGCGACATTGTGATCGTTATGACTTATCCTTAGCGGTCGTGTTTTTAGATTTAGATGGATTTAAAGCGATAAATGATACCTATGGTCATGATATAGGCGATAAGTTATTGATTGAATTGTCGGTACGTATGAAATTATCGTTACGTGAAGATGATACCTTGGCACGTTTTGGCGGTGATGAATTTGTGGCTATTTTGGTTGAGCTAGAAACCGTTGATGATTGTAAACCTGTTTTAGAGCGTTTATTAACAGCCGCTTCAAACAGTTTTATGATTAATGAAATTGAAATGAATGTATCAGCAAGTGTGGGTTTAACACTCTACCCTGATGATAATGTTGATACAGAGCAACTAATGCGTCATGCGGATCAAGCAATGTATATTGCCAAGCGATCAGGAAAAAATCGGTATCATATATTTGACGTTGAACACGATAATGCCATAAAAATTAAATGTGAAAATTTAGATGATATTCGTATCGGATTAGCCAATAATGAGTTTGTTTTATATTATCAGCCTAAAGTGAATATGAAACACTCTCAAATAGTGGGTTTTGAGGCTTTAATTCGTTGGCAGCATCCTGCAAGAGGCTTAATTGCCCCGCTAGATTTTTTACCGCTTATCGATAACGATGCTTTAATTATTGAAATAGGTGAGTGGGTGATTGAAGCCGCCTTAAAGCAAATATTGATCTGGCAAGAGCAGGGCGTTGAATTGAGCATTAGCGTTAATATTGACGGCTATCAATTGCAAGGTGAACATTTTAATGAAAGGTTAAGAGCTATTTTAGATTGTTATCCAATGGTTAGTCCTAAATTGTTACAGTTGGAAATATTAGAAACGAGTGCCTTAGAAGATATTATCAAAGTTTCCAGAGTGATGGAAGCCTGTGCAGCATTAGGTATTTATTTTGCATTAGATGATTTTGGTACCGGCTATTCATCATTGACCTATTTTCGACGCTTACCCGCTAAACTTATTAAAATAGATCAAAGTTTTGTTCGTGATATGCTGATTGACCCAGAAGATTTTGCGATTGTTGAGAGTGTGATTGGTTTAGCAAAGGCCTTTAAGCGTGAAGTGATTGCTGAAGGAGTTGAAAGCAAAGAACATGGTGAGGCATTAATGCAATTAGGCTGTGATTTAGCACAAGGCTATGGGATAGCTAAACCTATCGCAGATAAAGATGTGTTGGCGTGGGTGAACGAGTATCAAGGAGGCCGTTTTTGGCAGATTTAATATCGAATATATTGGGGCGAAGGCTTTAGCCTTCATTTTTTTGTTACACATGAAGGCTAAAGCCTTCGCCCCAATTTTTAACTAAATAGAACGACTGTTTTTTAGCTCTGAATCAATGTAAGCCCTGCAGGTAAAGCTTCTCCGAAAATTTGTTTTTCTTCTGCGGCATTGAGTTCTTTCACTGATGAAACCATATCTATCCAAGCGGCTGGCATTTTAGAGGTATTTAATTTATCGATAACTTGCTGGCGTAACTCATCGGTAATATCACGGGTACGATCACCACTCATGCGTGCCATTAAAGTTGCTGCAAACCCTGCTTGGGGAATTTTACGCCAATTCACAGTTAGACTTTGTGTTAACCAAAGCGTCACCGTGTCAGGGGAAACCACAAAGTGGGTGCTGGCATGAAAAGGGGTTCTTGCTCCAATGCGTCCCACCGCCCACCAAGTTTGGGCTGGCTCACTGGCTTTTTGGAGGCGTTTTAATAGCCATTCACCTAATTGTGTTTTTTGTGTAACAGGTAAGCGTTCTAAGACTGCTGATAAACGAATCATATCGTCATAACCGCGTTGTTTGCCTTGCTTGGCAGTATTGCCTAGCCGAGCAGAGGCAGGGTTGAGATATTTGGCTAAATCTTTAAAAATATGTTCTTGAGCTTCAGTATCTAAGCCCCCCGCAATACGTCGCCATAAGGTCCACCATTCGCTCCAATTTTGGGTTTCATTGACAAATTGAATGGACTGATTATAGGCTTTCCATAGTTGCTCTACTCGCCAGCTATCCAGTTGATAACCAAAGCCTGGACGCAAGCAATAACCAATTAAGCTTAACCAAACACGTTCATGATTTGCAGAGCGGCGGTGATTTTTGCGGTGTTCTAATAACACCGTAAACAGTTCGCGTAATACTTGGCTTGACCACTCAGCTCTTAAGCCCAATAATTTTTCTAAATCAGCACGTAAACTTTTCACCGCTTTGGGATTGATTTGTTTAGATTTAGAGCCAAAAATAGCACTAACCTGTTCAATCGCGGTGTTAAATTCAGCGGGTAAGCTATTATCAATCGCTGTTTTTTTCTGTCTAATTTGAAATTGTACATCCCAGCGTTGTTGTGAGTTTTCAACAGCAACACATTGAATTTGCAAGGTACCA
>CAJVYO010000145.1 GCA_913009515.1 uncultured Methylococcaceae bacterium | reverse complement strand
ATATTACAGCCCATACTGGGTATTTGTTCTGCTATATTCTTCTCATCTGATAACAAACAATCCATAGCCCTTCTCAAATCCGCGCCATTTAAACGCTTATTATTTTTAGGCGTAGCCGCATCTAATCGTCCCCGATAAACACACGCCAAAGAGTCATCAAAAAGATAAAAATCAGGCGTACAAGCCGCCAAATATGCTTTCGCTGTTTGCTGCGATTCATCATATAAATAAGCCGCAAAAGGATTCCCCCATTCCGTCATCATCGCAGTCATTTTTTCAGGGGCATCTTGCGGATAATTAACACTATCATTCGCACTGATTGCAATCGTTTGAATACCTTGTTTTGCATAGTCTTGTGCAAGTGCAATCAACTGTTCTTTGATATGAATCACATAAGGACAGTGATTACAGATAAACATAATTAACGTGCCTTTTTGTCCTTGTAAATAGGATAAACTTTTATACTCACCTGAAATGGTATCGAATAAATTAAATTCAGGAGCAATCGTCGCTAAAGGCAACATATTTGAAGGGGTAACAGCCATTTTAATTCCTTAAAAAATAAATAACCAAGTAAAAAACTCAACTTTATGTGACATTGTCACTGATAATTAATTCGCAATATTATAATATACTGTCAAGCCAATATTTCACTGGCTCTTCTATAACCCTTTATTTTACATCAGGTGATTTATGATTGATTTTATGCTAGGTATTTTTTCAGAAATGTTTCAAATGAACATGCGTGACCATCATGATATGCCCTTCGCTATGCCTTTAATTATGGCCTGTTTAGTCGGAGGTTTAGTCGGCTTTACCATTGTTAAATTTTTAGTTAAAGAATCGACAGAACAGCAACAATAAACGCTAATATTTTTTTGCTAATTCCATCAGTGCAGTTGTATTTAATAAAGTGACTGTGCCACGTTTCAAACTCACCCAACCTAAAGATTCAAAATGCTTTAAATGTCTAGAAATAACCTCTCGAGCTGTGCCTAACGTGGTTGCCAGCTCTTGATGGGTTAGACTAATGGTATCTTTATTTTCAGATAATAAGGTTTTGCTCAATCGTGCATCAATGGCTGTAAAGGTCACATCTTCCAACAAGCCAATCACGCTAGATAAACGAGCTGAAAACTTTTTAAACACAAATTCTCTAAAAAAAGCCGATTGTTCCATACAGCGATAAAAAGCATGTGAACTAATAGAAAAAGCAAATACGGTATTTTCCGCAATCCCTTCAGCGGGATAATCATCACCACTCATTAAACAAGATGTGGTTAATACACAGGTTTCACCCGCCCCCACCCGATATAACAACATTTCCCGCCCATTTTTAGAAATAATTTGTGCTTTGACACTGCCCTGTAAAACTAATAAATACTGTTCGCACGCATCACCTGCATAAAATACATGCTGCCCTGCTGATAATTCGACTAATTTAGCCGCATACATTAAGCTATTTAATCCCGCTTCATTTGCAGTGATAAATTCTGGAAAATGCTGCTGCCATAAAGACTGGTTATTTATTGTCGCCATAAACAAGACCCGCTTGATTTTTCCAATAAGTTTAAGGTTTTTTCATGCGCTTGTAACTCATCCGCGGAACACTTAATAATATTGAGTTGTGCTCTATTTTTATCTAAAGGCTGAATAACACGTTCTATCTCTGTGGTGGTGGCATCTTCATCCAACAAAGAACTCTGCCCCCCGGTCATTAATAAATATACATCCGCTAAAATCTCGGAATCTAATAACGCTCCATGTAATTCACGATGACTATTATCAATCCCATACCGCTTACACAACGCATCTAAACTATTTCGCTGTCCAGGATGTTTTTTACGTGCATAGACTAAACTATCAAAAACTGTACAAAAATCGTTTGTTTTACCAATCCCCGCATCAAGAATATCAAATTCATAATCCATAAAGCCAATATCAAACGGGGCATTATGAATAACTAATTCAGCTCCACGGATAAATTTTAAAAAATCAGCCGCTATATCTTTGAATAATGGCTTATCCTGTAGAAACTCATTCGTAATACCATGAACCTCCATTGCTCCTGCATCGATTTGACGTTCAGGATTAATATACACATGATAATGATTATGGGTTAATTTGCGATTAATTAATTCTACGCAACCAATTTCAATAATACGGTGTCCATCTTGGGTACTTAAACCGGTGGTTTCAGTATCTAATACTACAATGCGATTATTTGACTCTACTGCACTCACTTCCAAATGCCCACAATATTGGTAAAGTCATCTGTCCATGATTTCATATTAAAATACAATGCTGGCTTTTGCCATTGCCCTAATCCCTTTTGATATAAAGGCTCTAAATTTTTCTCATTATGAGCAAAGACAAACCAATCCGTTGCCACAACCAACGGTAAATCCTGCTTAGGCTTAAACTCCTGAATTAATGCCGCATAACCCAACTGTTTAGCATGATCTGACAATACTTTCTTCAAGGCTAAATGCCGATTAGTGATATGAAAAATCAATAAACCTTTCGGGCTTAATTTCTGCATATAAAGCTGTATCGCTTCTTGGGTTAATAAATGCGTGGGTACGGCATCAGAACTAAAGGCATCAATCACCAACAAATCAAACTCGTTATCTTGTTCAGCAATCAATGATAAGCGGGCATCGCCTACGGTCATTTTTGCTTTAGGGGTACAACGACTTAAATAACTAAAATACTGTGTATTCTTAGCTACTTCTACAATCAATGGGTCAATTTCATAAAATGTCCACGCCTGCTGAGGCTTTGCATAACACGCCAATGCTCCTGCCCCTAAACCGACTACGCCTACATGCCAAGATTTATTGACATTATCATAAGCGTTAAATAATTGTCCCATTGGAGCTGGACGACTGTAATAAGTCAGTGGTTCTTTTTCATTACCTGCTGATAAACGCTGGGCTCCATGCTTGGTGTTACCATGAAAAATTTCTTTATATTTTTCAGGGCGACCCTTTTCATCCATCAAGATACTTTCACGCACTGAGAGTACACCAAAAAAAGTACGTTCTTGAAAAATGGTGTTAGACATGGTGGCCCGCAAGCCCACGATAAAGAAAATAATCGTACCGGTTAATAATGCCAAGCTCACGGCTTGCTTACGAAAAGCATAGGTGAGACCTGAAAATAAAATCAATGCGGTACCAATATTATCCATATAAGGGCCTAATGATTCGACGCTCGCATAAATCACCCAACCTACTATAAAAATAGACAGCGGAAAAATAGCCTGCATCGCCCACGCTTGCCATTGTTGATTAAATTTTATATTTTTAACCGCTGGACGTAATAATAACGCCGCAACAATCATTAATGGGTATTCATAAATACCCTCAAAAATAAACGGTGCAACAAAACTATTAAACATGCCGCCTAACATACCGGCAAACGACATAATCAAATAAAACAAGGTCAAATAAGCGGTATGCGGACGATTTTTTGCGAGTTCACCATGACAGACCATCACTGCAAAAAAGAAAGCACTTAAATGTAACGCTAAATCTAGCCAATAAGGCAAAATAGCAGGATTAATAAACGAATACGCAATAAAGGGCAATAAAACAATTGCCTGTAATTTTAATGACCAGCGATGAATCACCGTTGACCAGCGAGAAAAAACTAAGACAAATGACAATAAATACAAAGCCAGTGGAATAATCCATAACAAAGGCACCGCCGCAATATCCGTACTGACAAAATTCGTTAATCCTAATAACAAACTTGAGGGTACAAATGCCAATGCCATCCAATGAGCTTTCGTTATCAATGAAGGTGCTAGAACCTGATCCTCTGTTTCACTATCTGGTATCGTTTCATTAACGCTTATTTCATCAGCTTGATAATAGCGTAAAAAGAACCAAGCACAGCCGCCAATTAATAACAATAAACCCACATAAGCAACACTCCAAACGGACTGCTGCATTGCCAAACCCATATTAGGTTCAATTAAAAATGGATAACTTAATAACGATAATAAACTACCAGTATTACTGGCAGCATATAAATAATAAGGGTCGCTACTGGTATGGTGTCCCACCTGTGAGAACCATTTTTGAATAAGCGGTGAAGTGGTAGAAATCAGAAAAAAGGGCAAGCCAATAGAAACAAATAACACGCCTACTAACCATAAAGTAGGATTACTATCTGTAGGGGGATTCATGACCTCTGGCAAGGCAATAGGTAAGCTGATTAAACTAATTAAGACCAGTAAACCATGAACTTGAATTTGCCGTATCGCAATGAAACGCGTGGATAAAAAATGTGCGTACAAATAACCCACAAATAATAACATTTGATAAAATACCATACAGGTATTCCATACCGCAGGCGAACCACCAAGGAGCGGTAATAATAATTTACCAAACAACGGCTGTAACACAAACATTAATAAGGCACTGGCAAATAATGTACCTGCAAACAACACAATTAATAATACACTGCGTTCTGAACGCGAAGAAGAATTAGACATTCTCTAGCTTACCCCTATACTAAATTATACTCAGCCGACTATTTATAAAAAATCGGGGAGGCTAAAATTTCCCCTCCCCCTATGTTAATTTTTATTAAGCAAACTGTCTTACTTCACCCTCACCGGCGATATTTTCTACACAACGTCCACATAATTCAGGGTGTTCCGTATGACTGCCCACTTCTTCACGATAATGCCAACAACGCACACATTTTTCATGGGCTGATGCTTTAACACTCACTTTTAACCCTGTTAACTCTGTTTCAACAGCTTCATCAGTCGCGGATGCTAAAGGAGCAAGGCTTGCTTTTGAGGTAATAAAGATAAAATGCAATTCAGGCTCAATTTTAGTTAACACAGTAACTATATCTGACTCACCATAT
>CAJVYO010000144.1 GCA_913009515.1 uncultured Methylococcaceae bacterium | reverse complement strand
ACCCAGCTGCATAGCTTTATTGAGACCAATATGGGTAGCTAACCAACCGCCCATTAAGTTAGTCACCACCCCACAGCATTCATATAATAAAAAAATACTCGCCACATCTAACGGACTATAGCCTAATTGATGAAAATATAAAATCACCAACATGCGTAATGCCCCATCTGTTAGGGTAAAGCCCCAATAACTAAACGTGACGACACTATATTGCTGTACAGCGGTTAAGTTCACAAAGTAGCCGCTACTTTTTGCACTAATTCCATCATCCGATGCACATAGCCTATTTCATTGTCATACCACAACAATACTTTCACTTGCGAGCCATTAATCACCATAGTTGATAACGCATCTACCGTACAAGAATGACTATCATTTGTATAATCTACCGATACTAGCGGCTTGGTTTCATAAGCTAAAATACCTTTTAAACCTTGTTCAGAAGCTTGTTTTAAAGCCTGATTAACTTCATCGGCAGTCACATGACGCTCTAGTTCAAACACGCAATCAGTTAATGACGCATTCGCTAACGGCACACGCACCGCTAATCCATTTAATTTGCCTTTTAAATGTGGAAAAATTTCCGTAATCGCAGTGGCTGAACCGGTACTGGTCGGTATTAAAGATAAACCACTCGCTCGTGAACGCCGTAAATCCTGATGATATTCATCTAAAATACTCTGGGTATTAGTGATATCGTGAATGGTGGTTATCGAACCGTGTTTAATACCAAACTGCTCATCTAATACCTTAACCGCAGGAGCAATGCAATTGGTAGTACAGGATGCCGCCGTGACAATATCGTATTTATCCGCATCATACAAAGCATCATTCACCCCCATTACAATATTTAACACGCCTTGCTCTTTAACCGGAGCTGACACTACTACTTTTTTAACACCTTGTTTAAAATAAGCCGCCAACAAGGATTTAGACTTAAAAACGCCGGTACAATCAACAACAATATCAACGTCTAAAGCTTGCCAATCTGTCTCTTCAATCGTCTTGTGTTGTGAATAACTCACCCGTTTATCGCCAACACATAAGAACTGTTTATCAGCTATTGCTTCATATTGCCAACGCCCATGCACTGAATCAAAATTTAATAAATGGACAGCACTCTCAACATCACCCGCACATTCATTAATATGCACAATATCAAAACCTTCCCAATTCCATGCGGCACGAAATGCTAACCGCCCCATACGCCCAAAACCATTAATTGCTACTTTAATTGTCATATTCACTTCTCTCCGTATATACGTTTAAACAGATATATAAATTATCAAAAATAATCACGACTGAATGAAAATTTAGGCTACCATTTTAAGAAGGTACAACTCTGGTACGCAGGCCTTTAGCCTGCATTCATAAAAAGCAGGCTAAAGGCCTGCGTACCAACTACATTTCAAACTGAAATCACACTTTCCTTGGTAGCTAAAATTTAAACTTGAATACTTTTCCCTTTTCCCCTCACCCAACCCTCTCCCCAAGGAGAGGGCTTTGAAGGAATATCTGGGGCGTAGATTTTAAAACTACGCCTTTCTAACTGGACTGGGTAAACAAGCTTTACCTTAAGCACAGCAATTATTTTTTTGATAATTCTCTAAATCAGCCTGCATCACTTCACACTCAGCAATAGTCTGCCGCATAAAATCAAATAAAGGCACTAAATCTGTTTTAGCATAAGTAGTAAATTGATAATACATCCACACACCTTCACGTCGTGCGGTTAATATATTATTGTGCCGTAAATAGGCTAAATGACGTGAAATAACACTTTGCGATAAGCCTAGCGTATCAACTAAGTCACAAACACAAATTTCCCCTTTTTTACTCAAGAATAAATTTAAGATGCGTAACCGTACTGGTTCAGATAGAGCTTTAAAAAGACTGGCTAATGATTCTGTATTCATAGATTGCATTATATTTGCCTAAGCAAATATAAGCAATTTTTTAGCTAAACTTTAATGCTTATTCTTATGCTCAGTTTCTCCCCGATATAAAGCATCATCTTCTTCACCACTCACGCTTAAAATTCCCCACGCACCCCGATCAATCCGCGCCAACGCATGATCAACTAACACATAATTTCCAGGATAATCCACCTGAAATTCAACCATGGTTGCTCCGCCTGCGGGTACTAACGTCGTTTGAATATTTTTAACCGGATTACTTAATGCCGCTTCAGGATAAACAGTATCAAAAATTTCGCCAATTACATGAAAAGAGGAAATTCTACTCACACCTGCATTGCCCATAAAGATTCTCACTTTATCACCGACTGTCGCCGTTAATGCTCCTTTATCAACTAACGCCCCTGTTTTGCCATTAAAGACAATATATTCAGGTTTTTCCTTGAGCATTTTTTTACTATCAAAGCGCTGAAAGCCCATTTTACCGATATGTTTATGTGTATAAAGCTCGCCTTGCATCACATAATATTCATGATCCACTTTAGATAAGCCTTTAGGTGGTTCAACTAAAATTAAACCATACATGCCATTCGCAATATGCGTTGCCGCATTACCTGATGCACAATGGTACACATATAAGCCCGCAGTTTTTGCCTTAAACGTTAGCGTTTTAGTTTCGCCTGCTTCCACTTCAGTGACTGCCGCACCGCCACCCGGCCCTGTCACCGCATGTAAATCGATAGAATGACTATGACTGCTACTTTTATCATTGTGTAAATTTAACTCTACAGTATCGCCTTCACGCACGCGTAAAAAAGGCCCCGGCACTGTTTTATTAAAGGTCCAATAATGATAAGAAATACCTTTAGCAATATCTGAGATCACTTCAACCGCATTTAAATCAATTTCAACTTTTCTAATATAATTTCTTGTTAAAGGAGCGGGTAAATCATCCGCCGCTTTAGCAATATTTTTTACCTTTTTAAAATCAGCTGGCTTGATTTTCATTTTATGCCGATAAGAATCACCTGGCCCAAAATTCATAACCTTGTCATTATGGTTATTGCTTTTATGATGTTTGTCTTTTTCATTCGCACTAACCGAAACATTTAAAGACGAAGCAATCACCAGCCCTAATATTAACTTATTCATATTCAATCTCCTGAGTTCGGTAAATATCTATATTGAAAAAACCTAGCTAAACCCTATCTACATAGAAAATCGTATTTTTGTATGGGGCGTAGACTTTAGTCTACCTATTTAAAATAGTAGTCTTAAAGCCTACGCCCCGATATCGAACTTTAAAAAACTACGCATTCCTAAGTGGATTAGCTATATCTGATTATTTAAGGCCTTTTTCAGCATTTGAAATTATTTGCAATGAACGCTCTACCGCTGCATTCGCGTCATCTGCTTTATGTTGTAAAACCTCCATGTGAGCTTTTTCAAACGCTATTTTTTCTTCGCATTCTTGTTCATCACTAAATTTAAGAAAAAAGGTTAAAAATGAAGCAATCGCAACCACTACGCCAATGGTAAAAAATACATCATTCCAATCCATTGAACCTTTGAATAAGAAACCCGCTGCAACAGCCCCGGCATTACCACCGGCACCGACAATACCCGAAACCGCTCCCAATGCCTTTTTATTCATAAAAGGAACCACAGAGTAAGTTGCCCCTTCCGCCATTTGAGTACATAAAGAAAACATAATTAACGTTGGAATCGCTAAAAATAACACGCTCATTTGTGAAAATAGCATTAAGGCAAAACCTTCCGCGAGTAAAACAATAAATAACCAGTAACTACGACCTCTTAAGCCCCATAAAGACGCACAGTTATCAGCAAATATACCACCCAAGGTACGTGCAAAAATATTCATCAAACCAAAACAGGCCGCAATCATACCCGCTGTTACCATATCGACTTCAAAATAATCAAAGAAATACAGTGCAGCAACATTATTAACGGTTAATTCAATCCCAAAACATGAGCCATAAATAATAAATAAAATCCAGATTCTATAATCTTTCATCGCATTAAAATAAGCACCGGTTACTTCTTTCTTTTCAGGTAACATACCTTTTTCACGAAGATCAGCAAAGTTTCCATCAGGTGCATCTTGCGTTAAAAAGTAATAAGCAATACCGGTAAAGAAAATTACGGTTCCCACGACCATCATAGACGCACGCCACGCTTCAGCATCGGTAAAACCAAAACCAATCACAAAAGCAGAGAACATTAATGGCATAACTAATTGTGTCACCCCACCGCCTAAATTACCCCAACCCGCACTGGTCGCATTGGCTTGCCCTACAACATTAGGCGCAAACATAACAGAAGTATGGTATTGCGTAATAACGAACGATGCCCCGATGATGCCAATTAATAATCTAAAAATAATAAAACTTTCAAAACTATCTGCAAAAGCAATCCCTGCAACAGGCAATGAACCGAGTATTAATAGATAGGTATAAGCTAACCTTGGTCCAATTCGATCACAAAGCCAGCCAATAAAAAATCGAGCAAACACCGTTGCAGAAACCGAAGCAATAATTGCCCAACCTACTTGATCTTTAGTTAAGTGCATTTCTTCACGAATAACCACCATTAACGGTGCAATTCCAAACCATGCAAAAAAGGCTGAGAAGAAGGCGAACCATGTCATGTGAAAAGTTCGGATTTGTACCATGCTCACTTTGAAAAAATTTCCCCAAAGATCGGTGGCTTTATGTTGTAATTCCAATGTACTATCTCTCTAAATATTAAAAAATCTGTTGGGTATTAAATAATTTTAACGCTGTAGGAAGCCTACGCCCCAAATTATCGACCCTATTTCTAAACTGATAAATGCCTTAACTCTGCCATCTTCGTTCCAACAGCCTTACGCTGTTCATCTGTTAATTCAGCTTTAACTAATGGTGCAAAATCTTCATCTTCACGGGTTAAATGTTCACGCTGGATTTTTTCAAAGTCTATGGCTAATCGTTGTAAA
>CAJVYO010000143.1 GCA_913009515.1 uncultured Methylococcaceae bacterium | reverse complement strand
TCTAAATTAAAAAAAGAAAAAATGAATAGTGTGACAGATGGCATGCCACTGCCTCCTGGTTTTCAAATGCCTTTTTAGTCTAAAAAATAAACTTTAGTTTGCTTTGCGAGCACGCATAACAGCTATCAACCCTACGCAAAATGCTCAAAATAAAGCTTATAAACTAACCCAACAAATCAGCTGGGATAATGTGTATTATCGTACTGATATTGGCTTTAAAGCGTTGTAATCTATTATATTTCCACGCGATTAAATATTAAGCGTGGAAATATTTTTATACCTATTATTTACTGCACAGTAAATTCATAAATTCTGGGTATTTTAATAAATTTTCATAAGCTTGCTGCAAGCGCTCATCAAATTGAGCTGTTGGAAATTCATTAATACCATTTCCTAACTCTACTGTTTCTAACCGTCCCCAGACATCAAAAGACTTAAGAGCCTTTGAATTATTACGTTCATAGACATCCACCCCAATATTTGCATCTAAATAGCTGCCATCACGAGCATAAATATTTTTAAATGAATAGGACTTTAATACAATAATTTTATCAACTAATAACCTTTGTTCTCGCGTTAAATAATTATTTTTATTTGCTTCAGATATTGTAATATTATGTTTTTTTAATGTGTCCATTAAAATATTAACAGCCTTACCTTTAGTATAATTAATACCTAATGTTTTTAACATAATGGCATTTTTATTAACAGGTACTTGCTGAACAGGTGGTCTAAGATAAAAAGCAGGCATCACCGCGATTGTATTATCCAAAGAACAACTTAAAATTTTATTTCCATAAAAAGGTAAGGTTTCTAATTCTGATAATTTTGGGCCTGATGCACAAGCAGTTAAAATGCAATAGCACCCTAATAAAAAAAGTCTATTTATTTTCATAATGATTATTTTGTCGTAACAGCATAACTTTGAGGAACCGCTAAAATAATATTTAGAGGTTTATTTATATAAATATCGGCACTAAGACTATAATGCTCTCTTTGTATGTAGCCCTCAAAAGAGTCTATATTAAATTGATGCTTTCCAGGCGTTAAATTTAATGGAACAACCATTAATTCATTGGGCAATACTTTCCAAGATCTAATATCAGCTTCAACACTTGTCAATGAACCTACTCCATAAGCAATACCGCCTAAAAGCATCATTCCTGCACCAACACCAACACCTATCAATGCACCATCACCACTCCCTCCTTGAGCACTTCCTAATGCCACAGCAGCTCCTGCAGTCACTAAAACATTCCCTACCTGATAACTTGCTTTTTTAAAAGCCGCCTGATCTTCTAATACATCATCCATCAGCCGTCCCCCTCTAGTCGTTGCTTGGTAGCTAATATCTGCCATACCTTTTAAACCATCAACCCATTTATTATTATCAACCTGTATTTCATAACGATTAATGGGTGTAGGATTTTTAATAATCACTAATTTTTCACCATACTCCCCTACGCCTTGTTTTATTGGGGATTTTCCATTCCATATCAATAATAAAGTATTAAAATCACTATATAATGGTTTGATATAGCTTAAGTCAACTTTTTTTAATGCATCATCAATCGTACTGTTTAATATTTTCAACTTTTCAGCAAGAGCAATTTTTTCAGAGCTATCTAGCTCCTCTATTTCTTTTAATAATGCCTGCTTTTTATTAATTAAATCTTTCACTTGTGGGTGAGTTATTGTAAAAGAAGAAATACTCTGATTTAAAGATGTTTGTTGAGCCTCTTCTTTATCTAATAATTTATAGCAATAGGCTTCTAAAAATTGAGCTAAACCAAAATCTGTTTGATATAAAGCATTCTTTGAATCTGAATCAGCCAATTGAGCACTTTTAAAACTAGCTAATGCATTATCTATATCACCATTTTCCAACAGCATTAAACCTAAAAAAATATATAATACTGTTTGTTCGTAAGGATCACCTTTGTATACTTTTTCAGATTCACTCCCCCATAAACTTATTGCTGATTCTTCAGATTTTGCATCATAAAAATCTCGTAATAATGATTCAGCTAGTAATAATTTTTTACGAGCTTGCTCATTATCATTATTTAACCAATAACTGGTTGCTTGCTCTAATAAATAAAGAGGGGAATTTACCGTCATATCTTTTAATAATGGTTCATAACGATTAATTGCCGTAATATAATCTTTCTTAAAAAAAGCATTTCGAGCAACATTTGCTTGCTTTTCCATATCAGCTATTTCTGTTGCTGAAATCTCCTTAATATTAAGTTTAGTATCTTTAGCACAGCCTGTAAAAACCAACAATGAGCTGACAATCAATGTTCTATAAAATGATGAATGCATACCTATCCTATTTAAAGTGATTCAGAAAGACGAATTTGATAATATTTAGCCCCTTTGATTGGGCATATTGCCTGATAATTAACTTGTTCACCTTTCAAAATTCTCAACGGCTGCCAATTTGTTTCATAAACAGGAGCACTCGTTGGTCCACTATGCTTAATAGATGTTTTATAAAAACTCGTTTTTACTGACAAATTAAGTGTCCAAGCCTCAGTATCCCAAAATTTTTGTCCACCTTTATTTCTTAATCCTAATTCTACTTGTGGAAATCCTGCATCATTTTGAGTTAAATTTTCATAAATAATTTCAATATGCTCACTTATTGAGTTGGAACCAAATAAAGCAAATGAATACTTATCAGGTCGAACAAATCCTACTGTTCCTTCCTGTGCTAAAACAGCTTTATCAGTTCTATCTATTTCGTGAATAGTATTACATGCGGTTAATAAGGTAATAGCCGTGCCCGCTATAGAGTATAAGGTCAGTTTATTTATAAACCGCTGAACGACGTGTAACTTTTTTTGTTTCATAACTATCCTCCCACAAAATTTCATTATTAACATAATCTACCAACTGAAAGTCCACTAAAATATAATCTGATCGATCGCCACCTGATGCCTTATGAAGTCCTTTTACTTCGCCCGTTAGCATATAAGTAGCACGACCTACGCCACTATTAACTTTACGCTCCAATCTTTCTAAATTAGAAAAAACAATCTGTTCATTGTTACTATCAACAAGTAACAATGCCAATGACTTTGCTACATTAGGACGTTTTTTAATGGTAATTTCAGACCTTGAAGCAATTGCAATATTTCGATTAACCAATAAACTAGCCGATGATAATTTATGTTTTAACTCATGCTCTTGAATACTTTCAGCAAAAAACTCACCTGTTAACCAATAATCAACGGCTGATTTTTTACCAATATCTTGAATAAATGATAACTTCCCAGCACTTTGATTAATTGCTTCAGAGCGAAACATAATCATGAAACTATTTGCATTCATATCAGTCAAATTAATATTTTTAGGGGGGATAAGCCCTATACGTAATGGTTTTTTTGCAGCTTGGACAATCGCTGAATTAACTAATTTTGATGCTGCATTTTTAAATAAATGTGTCCATGCTGTTTCATCTTGTTCATGTATTATTTTATGCCTCATCGCATTACTCGCACGATTTTGTGAAATAAATCGTACTTTTCCCTTTGCATATTTAGACAGTTCTAAACGTAATTTTCGACTTAAAATATCTTTATCAAAAATATAAGCCGTCGAGTTTTGAACGGGAGCAATCGCAATACGAACAGGTTGATGTGATGCTTCAGTAATTTCAGGAATAGATAATAATTGTACCGCCATTTTTGACGCCATCGTTCTAATATCGTTACTTTCTAAGAAACTTCCACCAATATTATCTGACTCATCAGGGTTTAAAACTTGAGTATATGTTGGACGAGTATCAACTGGCTTAGCACATGCTGCTAGTAATAAACTAATGCTCGTAGCTAATACTATTTTTTTATATATCATAATAATTAATAGGCTAAAATAATTTCACTATACCATAGTAGGTATTCAGCCCCCTAATATTAGTTAAAACTTAAAACTAGAAAACTGCTTATTATCTATATTTAATATGAAATTAAAATTTTTATAATAATTTCATATTTATAAGTCATTATTTTTACTTTCCAATAAGGTAGGCTGAAGACTTACAATACTTTAGCTTTGTCCTGTATGCCCAAACCCCCCTTCACCGCGTTCACTTTGATTAAACTCATCGACAATTTCAAAGTCAGCTTGCACCACCGGCACTAATACCAATTGAGCAATCCGCTCTGCTACCTTAATGGTAAAATCCGCACCACTACGATTCCAGCAAGATACAAACACTTGTCCTTGGTAATCAGAATCAATTAAGCCCACTAAATTCCCCAAGACAATGCCGTGTTTATGTCCTAAACCTGAACGGGGCAATAAAACCGCAGCTAATTGAGGATTGTTAATATGAATCGCCAGTCCGGTTGGAATTAAAATCGTTTCACCAGCCGCAATCAAAGTATCTTCATCTAAACAGGCTCGTAAGTCTAAACCCGCTGAGCCTTCGGTTGCATAAGCAGGTAACGGAATTTCGTTACCTAAACGTGCATCTAATATTTTAAGCTGTATGGCTTGCATTAAATCTCTCTTGAATTAAAGTTAATAAATGAGTCGCTAATCGTGATTTATCCATCATTGGTAAGGTTTTTTCGCCCTCATGCCAGTAAACAGACAGTGCATTGTTTTCGGCATTAAAACCGCCTTCGGCTTGCCCCACCCAATTTGCGGCAATCATATCTAAGTTTTTAGCCTGTAATTTACCTTTCGCATAATGGGCTAAATCCTGTGTTTCAGCGGCGAAACCCACGGTAAAGGGTTTATTATCAAGTTTAGCCACACTGGCAACAATATCCTGCGTTTTTCGCAAGGTTAATTGTATCGTTTCGCCTTGTTTTTTGATTTTATTATCGTCAATATATTCGGGCGTATAATCAGCGACTGCCGCAGCAGCAATCATAATATCTTGCCCTGAAATATGCTGCATAACCGTGCTATACATATCTGCGG
>CAJVYO010000142.1 GCA_913009515.1 uncultured Methylococcaceae bacterium | reverse complement strand
AATAGTGCTAAAAAAAATGTACAAGAATGCTTAGTATATGCTGATTTAGGCGATGAGTTTAGTTTGCGGGTTTGTGGTGATGAAGTTAATAAACCAAAGCCAGCAGGTGATATTTTTTTAGTAGCGGCAAATCGCTTAGACAAGCCGTTAGAGGTGTGCTTGATTGTAGAAGATTCTTTAATCGGTTTGAGGGCGGCGAATCATGCAGGTTCAACGCGTACGATTTTGGTACCTTCAATTTTTCCGGTGAGCGATGAAGCAAAAAATTGTGCAACGAGTATTTTTGCTAATTTAATGGATTTTCAAAAATGCTTGAAAATGAGTTTGTCTGCTCATTAAACGGTATAATCTTTCTTTTTTGTCATATTGGCTATTGCTTTGAAAAATTCTTCCCCTACGATTACCGTTATTGCTCCTGCTCGATTACATATGGGGTTTATTGATTTAAGTGGTTCATTAGGTCGTCATTTTGGTAGTATTGGTATCGCATTAAATGAAATTAATACCACGGTTTCATTATCTTCAGCCCCTGAATTTATGCGTAGTGGCGCTGCATCAGAAAGGGCGAATCATTGTTTTAAACAGTTATGTGATGAATTAAAGGTCTCTAATCAACTGCACTTACATATAGAGCAAGTCATTCCTGAACATGTAGGATTAGGCTCTGGCACACAAATGTCATTAGCAATCGGTATGGCATTAAGTGCTTTTTATAATTTAGATTTAACGGTACGCGATATTGCCTTATTAACCGCTCGCGGTGCTCGTTCAGGTATTGGTATTGCGATGTTTGAACAAGGTGGATTAGTAGTTGATGGCGGGCGCGGAGAACAGACTTTAACGCCGCCGGTTATTTCGCGTATGCCTATTCCGGAATCATGGCATTTTATTTTGGTTTTAGATACGCGGGGTCAAGGGTTGCATGGTGAGGATGAAATTGCAGCATTTAAGGCATTACCGCCATTTCCACAGCAACAAGCCGCTCAACTCTGTTATTTATTGATGATGCAGGCATTGCCCGCTGTTGCAGAGAATAATATACAGTTATTTGGCGAGGTAATTACTCAATTACAGCAATCAGTGGGTGAGCATTTTGCAGCGGCACAAGGTGGCATATTTACTAGTGCTGAAGTTGCTGATGCGATGACTTTTTTACAACAGCACGGTGCAACTGCGATTGGGCAAACTTCTTGGGGGCCAACAGGATTTTGTGCCGTAGAAGGTTATGAGCAAGCCAATCATTTAAAAGTAAAAGTAGAGCAAGCTTTTACGCAACATGAACATTTACAGGTGTTAGTGGTCAGTGTGCGTAATGGCGGTGGTGAGGTGATTATTCATACTGATGGCAGTTAGTTATGTCTTAATTATTGCTCAATCGGGCAGAATGTTAGCAGCATTAGCAAAACAAGCCGATGAAAATACTTTGGTAATTGATTTATTTGCTGATGAAGATACTTTGGCGTTGGCCAATCACTATTCTCAAGTAGCAACATTAGTATTAGATACTATTAAGCCTTTATTGATGAGGCTTAAAGAACAATTTAATATTATTAAAGTTGTGTATGGTAGCGGTTTAGAGCAATACCCTGAAACATTAGCTTATTTACAGCATAATTTTAAAGTCTGTGGCTGTGATGTGATGGATATAGATTTTCAAGGCTTAGATGCACTGAATATTAACTATCCAGCAGTCAGTTTTTATTATCCTGATGAACCTGAAAAGTGGCTGATAAAGTCGTTTCAAAGTGCCGGTGGAATGGGTGTGAGTGGTTGTGATAGAAAAATAGTATTAGGCGAATATTATCAGCGTTTTTGTGCGGGTATTTTAGGTTCAGCTTTATTTGTTGCGAATGGTAAAGATGTGCAGATTATCGGTTTTCATCGACAATGGTCAGTGAGCGACACCGATTTTCGATTCGCAGGTATTATTCAATATCAAGGTTATCCAGAACAGCTGCAAGCACTTGTCTATGCATGGTTGATAGAGCTAGTGGCACATTATGATATTCAAGGTTTAGGCAGTTTGGATTTTATTGTTAATGGCGAAAGGTGTTATTTTTTAGAATTAAATTTGCGTCCGCCTGCGAGTGCCATGTTATATCCTGAATTACCTTTATGGCAGCTGCATACTGAATCTTTAGTTGATTTTATAGTGCCTGAGATAGATGAAATATCCGCAATGCAAGTGATGTATGCCACACAAGATTATGCAATTGGTGAACTACAATGGCCAGATTGGTGCGTGGATAGACCGCAAAAGCAGTCGAATATTAAAAAAAATGAGCCACTTTGTAGTATTATGGCTAGTGAAATTAGCGTGAAAAGCACGTTAGCGTGTTTGTCTCAACGACAGGCAGTTATAGAAAATAATATAAATTTAGGTAGATAGGCCTTATGCAATATAGAGCAAGTGTTAATAAATTAACGCAGCCGTTAGTTGATCAATTAATTAATGAAGCGGATAAATTAAGATTAGATGTCCAAACCCTAGCGTGTGGTGCAACAATTATTGATGCAGGGATTAATGTTTTAGGGGGTTTAGAAGCGGGGCGTATTATTACCGAAATTTGTTTAGGCGGCATGGGTACAGTTTCATTATCGCATACACAATATACTGAAAATTGGCCGTTAACGGTTAATGTGCATACTAGCAATCCAGTTTTAGCGTGTTTGGGCAGTCAATATGCGGGCTGGAGTTTGTCGCATGAAAAATATTTTGCATTAGGTTCGGGGCCGGCTCGGGCTATGGCTGTTAAGGAAAAAGACGGCAAACCCGCACCTGTTGAAGCCTTATATAAAGAATTAAATTATAAAGATGAAGCTGAAACGGCTACATTAGTGATTGAGAATGACAATATTCCACCGGTGGAAATTGTTGAAAAAGTCGCTAAAGCCTGCGGTGTAGAGGCTAATAAGTTAACCATTATTGTGACGCCAACCAGTAGTCTGGCTGGTGGTGTGCAAGTAGTTGGGCGAGTGTTAGAAGTAGCGATGCATAAAGCCCATGAATTACATTTTCCTTTAGAAAATATTGTTGATGGTATGGGCAGTGCGCCATTATGCCCGCCACATCCTGATTTTGTACAAGCGATGGGTCGTACTAATGATGCGATTTTATTTGCAGGGCAAGTACATATTTTTGTAAAAGGTGATGATGAGGCAGCGGAAAAATTGGCCAATGAATTGCCAAGCTCAACCTCAAAAGATTATGGGAAGCCGTTTGCTCAGGTCTTTAAAGATGCAAAATATGATTTTTTCAAAATTGATGGCATGTTATTTAGTCCAGCAAGCGTGATTGTGACTGCAGTAGAATCAGGTAATAGTTTTCGTGCAGGTAAATTAGATAATGATTTGTTAAATCAATCTTTTGGCGCATAATAAAAATATCCTTTAAGCTTCTATTTTTACCTAAGAATTTAGGGTAAAATAGAGGGCTTTTATTTATAAAAATGGTTTTGATACCTAATCCTTTTAGAGTACAGCAATGACAGATTTATCGCTTTATAGAAATATCGGTATTTTCGCGCACGTTGATGCGGGAAAAACGACAACAACGGAACGTATCCTTAAGCTGACGGGTAAAATCCATAAGCTAGGTGAAGTACATGATGGTGCGGCAACGACTGATTTCATGGAACAAGAGCAAGAGCGTGGAATTACTATTCAGTCTGCTGCGACTTCATGTTTTTGGAATGATCATCGTTTCAATATTATTGATACACCAGGACACGTTGATTTTACTATTGAGGTATATCGTTCATTAAAAGTACTCGATGGTGGTGTAGGGGTATTTTGTGGTTCAGGAGGTGTTGAGCCGCAATCAGAAACTAACTGGCGTTATGCGAATGACTCAGAAGTTGCCCGTATTATTTTAGTTAATAAACTAGATCGTTTAGGTGCTGATTTCTACCGTGTGGTTAAGCAAGTTGAAGACGTATTAGGTGCAAACCCATTGGTTATGGTTTTACCGATTGGTACAGAAGACGATTTCGTGGGTGTGGTTGATTTATTAACTGAAAAAGCATGGGTTTGGGATAGTTCAGGTGATCCAACGAACTATGAAATTCAAGATGTACCAGCAGATATGGTTGATGATGTTGCTGAATACCGTGAAAAATTAATTGAAACAGCATTAGAAGAAGATGATGTTGCAATGGAAGCTTACTTGGAAGGCGAAATGCCAAGTATGGAAACTATTAAGGCTTGTATCCGTAAAGGAACCATCAACCTTAGCTTTTTCCCAACTTATTGTGGTTCAGCATTCAAAAACAAAGGTATTCAATTAGTATTGGATGCGGTTATTGATTACCTACCATCACCGACTGAAGTTAAACCTCAGCCAGAAGTGGATGATGAAGGTGAAGAAACAGGTGAATTAGCGATTGTTGATATTGATCGTCCTTTCCGTGCGTTAGCATTCAAAATTATGGATGATCGTTATGGTGCATTAACCTTTATTCGTATTTACTCAGGTATATTGAATAAAGGCGATACCTTAATGAATAGCTATACAGGTAAAACTGAGCGTATCGGGCGTATGGTAGAAATGCATGCCGATGAGCGTATTGAGCTAGACAGGGCACAAGCGGGTGATATTATCGCGGTTGTGGGTATGAAAAATGTACAAACAGGTCATACTTTATGTGATCCTAAAAATCCAGCGACATTAGAGCCAATGGTCTTCCCAGATCCTGTTATCTCAATTGCGGTTTCGCCAACTGATAAAGCCGGTTCTGAGAAAATGGGGATTGCGATTGGTAAAATGGTTGCCGAAGATCCTTCTTTCCGTGTTGAAACCGATGAAGATTCAGGTGAAACAATCCTACGTGGAATGGGTGAGTTACATTTAGATATTAAAGTCGATATTCTAAAACGTACGCATGGTATCAATGTTGAAGTGGGTAAGCCTCAAGTTGCCTACCGTGAAACCATTACTCA
>CAJVYO010000141.1 GCA_913009515.1 uncultured Methylococcaceae bacterium | reverse complement strand
CCTTTATTAATGGTGAAGCCGGCGACCGTTTTGCGGTACGTAATTCAGGTGCTATGGCAGTGGTTGAAGGTGTTGGCGATTTTGCTTGCGAATATATGACTAATGGAGCCGTTCTTAATTTAGGCACATTTGGAAAAGGTTTCTGTAATGGCATGTCGGGCGGTAATGCTTATCAATATGATCCTAATAATCATTTTGAAACCTTAGCCGATCATTCTTCTGTTGAAATTAGAAATATCACCGAAGACACTGATACTGCTCGTGCGCATGAACAGTTTATTTTATATATGCTCGAACAGCATGTTGACTACGCTAATTCGACATTAGCTAAAAATTTACTCGCTAATTGGGATAATGAGCGTCAACATTTCAAGTTTGCGATTCCTTTATGGTTATATAAAACACAGACAGCCGACTTTATTGCAAAATCTGTTGATCGTAAAACCATGATCGAAGAACTCGCCGTTAACCAAGCTCAAATTCAAATCAAGCAAGTACAACAAGCCTATACTGATAATATTAATCTATTTGACGGTCAGGTGCCTGATTTTGGGGAAACTGATTCACCGCTGGCGTTTAATTTAATTAATAGCTTTACGGTATTGCATAAAGCCACCAGTCTTGCTGCAACACAAACTCAAAATGCAGACGATATTGAACATGCAGCGAAAACCTTAATTATCGACAAAGCCCGTAAATTACAAGATAGTCTAGTCAAAGAAACCCGCACTGCTTATGAGCATTATGAAGAGACTGAACTAAGTGTTTTACTTGCTGAAAAACGTCTTAATGACTATAAACAAGCCTTGAGTTTGCGTGATGTGCAAAGTATTTATTCCATTGGCTCCACCCATTGGATTATGGAGCAATCTGCAATTAATAGCCTTGCATTACAAACTATTCCGCGTGTTGATGGCTATTTAGCGACCTTAAACAGTGATACTATTATTCAAGACATTATAAAAAGTAAAACGATTGACTAATGCGTTTATCGTTCTTATAGCCAAATATAAGAACGATTTTACAAACTCTTAGACAGCCCTTTTTGCAAAAAAAATTCTTATGAAAATAAAAAATAACGCTCAAAATATACCGTTTAACTCAGCTCAACAAGCATGGATTGGCGGATTTTTTACAGGTATGCATTCGCATATTGTTAATAATAAACAAGTTGCAAACGCGGGTGATGCTCGTCAACTGTGTATTGTTTACGGTTCGCAGACAGGTAATTCGGAATCGGTTGCCCATGATGCCGCTAAAGCAGCAAAAGCACACGGTTTAAATCCCACCGTACTGGGCATGGATGAAATTGATCGCACTGATTTTATTAATGCTGAATATTTATTATTAATCACTAGCACCTATGGTGATGGGGATATGCCGGATAATGCCGATATACTTTGGGATGATATCAGTAATGATAATGACATTGATTTAAGTCATATGAATTATTCAATCTTAGCCCTCGGTGATACCAGTTATGATTTATTTTGCATGGCAGGGATTGACTGGGATGAGCGGCTGGCCGAACTCGGAGCCAACTCATTACTAAAACGTGTTGATTGTGATGTCGATTTTGATGATGATGCGGAAGCATGGATTCAAGCCGTGATGCCGCTGATGTCTGATGGTAATAGCGTCATTGATACTGACGATGACAGCTCCGAATCGACTTATAATCGTAAAAATCCTTTTCCTGCTAAATTAGATGTTAATCGCTTATTAACCAGTAAAGATTCGTCTAAAGAAACCCGTCATTATGAAATTTCAATCGCTGGTTCTGGCTTAAGCTATGAAGCAGGCGATGCACTGAATATTATCCCTACTAATTGCCCGCAATTAGTGGCTGATATTATTAACGCTATTGGTTGTACTGGCGATGAAATTGATATTAGTGGCACTGGCGTATTGCCGTTTAACGAAGTATTACGCACTCAATTTGAAATAAAATTACCCAGCAAAGAATTATTAACTGCCATCGCTGAACAAGCCAATAATGCAGAATTTAATGTTCTTTTAGAAGATAAAGATAAACTGGCTGATTATTTATGGGGACGCGATACGTTAGATTTATTACGTCAATTCCCAGCCGTACAGTTTGCACATACTGACTTTATAGCCTTATTAAAACCGCTACAACATCGAGCTTATTCTATTTCCTCAAGTGGTAAAGCCAATCCTGATAGCGTCCACCTCACCATTGCCAGTGTCCGTTACGATAGTTATGACCGCGAGCATAAAGGGGTTTGCTCAACATATTTAGCTGATATTGCTGATGAAAATTCAGAAATACGTTGTTTTTTCAGTCCTAATAAAGCCTTCCGCGTCCCTGAAAATAATGACCTACCGATTATTATGGTTGGGCCGGGAACAGGCATCGCTCCTTTCCGAGCGTTTTTACAAGAACGTGAATTTAGACAAGCCAAAGGTTCTAATTGGTTATTTTTTGGTGACCGTAATGCCTCAACCGATTTTATCTATCAAGATGAAGTTGAAGCCATGCAAAAAAGCGGTTTACTGACAAAATTAGACCTCGCCTTCTCTCGCGACCAAGAAGAAAAAATTTATGTGCAAGATTGTATGCGTAATAATGGAGCAGAATTATTTAGCCAATTAGAGCAAGGCGGCTACTTCTTTATTTGTGGTGATGCTCAACGTATGGCAAAAGATGTAGAGGTGGCTTTACATGATATTATTGCTACGTATGGCAAGCTATCAAAAGAACAAGCGGTTGATTATGTTAATCAACTGAAAAAAGATAAACGTTATGTTAGGGATGTTTATTAACACATTCAAACAAAATTATTAATTATTGGCACGTTCAATAAAGATATTTATAAATAACCACACTATATATTGTCGCCATCTAATATTAGGCACATAATTTAAATATTAATATTGCCTTGTTATTCATTAATACCAACGTTAAAATACACCTGAATATAAATTTATATATTCAAATAATCACTTTAACTATTAATTTTGGAAAAAACATGAAAAAAATAACTTTAATTGCTAGTGGACTTCTAGTATCTCTTCTATCTGGATGTACTGCTTACAGCCCTATTAGTCAACCTTCTGGCTCTTCATTTCAATTACAACTAAGTACTAGTGATTACACTATATTAGGTCAAGGTAGCGGTGAAGCTTGTATGTCTCATATCTTAAACATTCCGACAGGTGGAAAAAACACATATCAAGAAGCAGTATCGAAAGCTGTTGGTAGCAAAGGTGGTGACTTACTTATTCAATCATCTTCAGATACAGTAGAAACATTTTTTCCATCTACTCTTTTTAGTGTATGGGGAGAAAGATGCATCACAGTTACAGGGTCAGTTGTAAAACTAAAGTAATAGATATTTTTATCGATTAACTACCAGTATAATATAGCTATTTTAATTAAAAATAGCTATATTTTAAATTCATTAAAAATAGCTATATTTCAATTTAATTATGAAAAAATATATATTTATATTATTCACATCTTTAATCTTATCTTCTTGTGCTGCAAAACGTTCACTAGTATCTGAAGGGATATTTTTATTTAGAGATTTTGATGTTAATATGGATGTATTACAAAAATCAGTAGAAGCTGAATTAAAAGAAAGTACTATTGAATATACTATAAATAAAAAAAATAACTCTATCGTAATTGAAGGTAGCACAGAAAAATCAACAATCCCTGTAATGTCATCAAAATGGGGTGGATTAAAATTAACTGATATATATACCATTACTATTAGTAAAAATAATCTAAATTCAAGTAAATTTCATATAAAATCTCGCCCAAAAGTAACTGCCGGCTTTATCCCTCAACTTGGCTCTGACTATTCTTCAGAGATGATGCGAACACTTCTCGACAATATCCGTCGACGAATAAAATATAATACAGTAGCAGCAATAGTACCTCAAAATTCAACGTATAAAACATCCATTACAACTTTTTCTACTCCACAATTAATAAAAAATAGAACTAAAATAGCTTTAGTGATAGGTAATAGCAACTATAAAAATGGATATTTAAAGAATCCAAAAAATGATGCATCAGACATAGCTAATGCATTAAAAAAATTAGGTTTTAACGTTATTTTAGAAATAGATGCTAACCAAGAAAGAATGGATTTAGCTCTTTCAAAATTTGGGCGTTCATTAACTGACGATAGTATAGGTTTATTTTATTATGCAGGTCATGGAGTACAAATTAATGGCAGTAATTTTTTAATCCCTATAAATGCAAAAATACAAAGTTCTCATGACGTAAAATATAAGGCATTAAATTTAGGTGTTGTTGCAGACGAAATGCATAATGCAAAAACAGAATTAAATATTATTATAATTGATGCATGCCGAAATAACCCTTTACCAAAAAGTGCTCGTTCAAGCTCTAGGGGACTTGCAAGGATAGACAGTCCTAATGGCACAATTCTAGTTTATGCTACTAGCCCAGGCTCAACAGCTTCCGATGGTACAGGTAGAAATGGTTTATTTTCTAAACATCTATTACAACATATGTACAACCCTAATATGCCAATCGAAAAATTAATAAAGCAAGTATCAAAAGGCGTACAACAAGAATCTCATAGCAAACAAATTCCATGGATGGAATCATCTTTTACTGGAGATTTTTATTTTAAACCTAACGCATCAACCCCTTAATAAAAATTAGAGCAAATAAAGCTCTGTATCTACAAAAATTACAAATGCCTCACCCTCAATCCTGAAACCAACAACACCGTTCCATACAAACTGCCTGCAATCGCTATCCACATCGCTAAATATAAAGCACGGTCAATTAATCCCCACACTAGCCATTGTTGTGTATCCACACAATGATAAATTAAAGCCACCATTGCTGATGAAGCCAATATGACGCGTAATAAAAATACTCGCCAACCCTTGCTTGGCTGATAGATTCCGGTTTTTAATAATGTTGCTAATAGCAAACTGGCAT
>CAJVYO010000140.1 GCA_913009515.1 uncultured Methylococcaceae bacterium | reverse complement strand
TTTGCAATCGCCTGATGTAATTGGCGACGCATTGTTTTTTCATTTGCAGTTAAACTTGCCGTATCCAGCGGCTTAACGTCAACAATTGCATCAAGATGCAGATAAACCTGTCGCCACAAACGCTTTAAAAAACGAAAACTGCCTTCTACGCCACTATCCGACCATTCTAGCGACTGCTCAGGCGGTGCCGCAAACATAATAAATAAACGTACCGTATCCGCGCCATATTCGGCAATTAAATGTTGCGGATCAACAGTATTACCTTTTGATTTTGACATCTTTGTGCCATCCATTAACACCATACCCTGCGTTAATAGATTTTTGAAAGGCTCATCACACGCTAATAAACCTTCATCACGTAACAATTTAGTAAAAAAACGTGAATACAGTAAATGTAAAATAGCATGTTCAATACCGCCAATGTATTGGTCTACTGGCAACCAATATTTTGCAGCCTCATCTAGCATGGCATTTTCATTATTACTACTGGCATACCGTGCAAAATACCACGACGATTCCATAAAGGTATCAAAGGTATCGGTTTCACGTTTCGCATCTTTGCCACAGCTTGGACACGCCACGTGTAAAAACGCATCGTGGGTGGTTAACGGTGATGTGGTGCCATCTAATATCACATCTTTTGGCAATTCAACTGGTAGCTCTGCTTCAGGCACTGGCACCGTGCCACAATCATCACAATAAATAACGGGAATCGGTGCTCCCCAGTATCGCTGTCTTGATACTCCCCAATCCCGTAAACGAAAATTGGTTTTTCGTTGTCCTTTACCTAATTTTTCAAGATTTTCAGCAATGGCATTTACCGCATCTGCTGAGGTTAAGCCATCAAATGCCCCTGAATTTTTTAACATTCCTTTTTCAGTAAAAGCCTGTTCAATAATGCTATCTTCACTCTCATTAGCTGAAAAAATAACTTGTTTAATCGCAATATTATATTTTTTAGCAAACTCATAGTCACGCTGATCATGTGCAGGCACTGACATAACAGCACCTGTGCCGTAACTCATCAACACAAAGTTCGCAATCCACACAGGCACTAATTCACCCGTAATCGGATGTAGAGCTTTAAACCCTGAATCAACGCCTTTTTTCTCCATGGTTTCTAACGCCGCTTCTGAGGTTTCCATTTTGCGACATTCATCTAAAAAGGCAGTAACCTGCGTATTATTCTCCGCAGCACGCAAAGCTAAAGGATGCTCAGCGGCAACGGCTAAATAAGTCACGCCCATGACGGTATCAGGACGCGTGGTATAAATATCAACCGAATCATGCCCTTCAACAGCAAAGCTCATTTCTAAGCCTTCTGAACGCCCTATCCAATTTGCTTGCATAGTGCGAACTTGCTCTGGCCAACCTTGCATTTTTTCTAATGAATCGAGTAATTCATCGCCATAAGCAGTAATACGCAGAAACCATTGTGAAATAGACTTTTTCTCAACGGGATTATCACAACGCCAACAACAGCCATCAATCACCTGCTCATTGGCTAGCACCGTATTATCATGTACACACCAGTTAACTGCTGAGGTTTTTTTATACACTAAATCTTTTTCTAACAATTTCAGAAAAAACCATTGTTCCCAACGATAATAACTCGGATCACAGGTCGCTAGCTCTCTATCCCAATCATAGCCAAAGCCTAATTCTTTTAACTGTTGACGCATATAATCAATATTTTTTTGCGTCCATTCTGCGGGATGTACATCATGCTTAATGGCTGCATTTTCTGCGGGCAAGCCAAATGCATCCCAACCCATAGGCTGCATCACATTTTTTCCCTGCATCCGTTGGTAACGACTAATCACATCGCCAATGGTGTAATTGCGTACATGCCCCATATGCAATCGACCACTAGGATATGGAAACATCGATAAGCAGTAATATTTTTCTTGATCCTGCTTCTCTTCTGCCTTAAAAACACCCGTCTGTTCCCAGTGTGCTTGTACGTCAGCTTCAATCTCTAGTGGTTTATAATTTTCTTGCATGTTACTCGTCTTTTTACCTTCAAAAGCGTTAGAATACCTTACCGCGAACCAAATCTAAAGCCTCTTTTTAAGGAGATAGCCCATGAGCGAAAACAAACTAACTAAAGCCTATAATGACTTTATGGAATATATGTATGAAACCACGGATGATACCGTGCATTCCATTGCCGATAAACTATCAGTAAGTAAAGAAAAAATCAGTGAAATTGGGGGGCTATCTCAAGAAGAAATCAATCATGTCGCCGATGCGGTGACCAAAGATATTCATCATCTTGCCATTCATTCCGATAACAACGACCCTGATTCGCTCACTGAATGGTTAAAATTTGATTTAAATTTATTAGAAAATTTTGCCCTCGATGCATTTTTAAATATTACGGATAAAACCCGCATAAGTTTGGAGCAACTATCATATGATGCCGAACAGTACAGCCATCCTTATAAAACGGGAGATTTAACCGCTCCTGGCTCACTTAGTTGTAAACAGTGCGATAAAATAATTGCCTTTAAAAGCATACACGTTATCCCACAATGCCCTGATTGTGGTGCAAGTACTTTTATACGCCATTAATTTTGCCTATAATAGCAAACAACTATTATAAGTTTTATCGGGAAAGACAATGCGTAGAGTTATTTTTAATCAAAAAGGTGGTGTAGGAAAATCAACTATCACCTGTAATCTAGCCGCGATTAGTGCAATGGAAGGTAAAAAAACCTTAGTCATTGACTTGGACATCCAAGGCAATAGCACGCATTATTTACTCGGTCATAAAGTCACGGATCCTGATAAAACCTCTGCTCATTTTTTCAAAGCGTGTTTGAGTATTGCTCTATTTGGCAGTAATCATTCAGATATTGCTAGTCTTATTCATGAAACACCTTTTCAAAATTTGTATGTTTTACCTTCACATCCTGATTTAGAGCCTTTGCAAGGACGACTCGAATCACGTTATAAAATATTTAAGTTAAGAGATGAACTCGATAAACTTGAAGACTTTGATGAAATTTATATAGATACTCCACCTATTTTAAATTTTTATAGTCAATCTGCATTAATCGCAGCAAATAAATGCTTAATCCCTTTTGATTGTGATTCTTTCGCACGAGAAGCTTTATATACCCTGACTAATTCTATTGCCGAAGTCAAAGCAGATCATAATCAAAATTTAGAAATTGAAGGGATTGTTGTTAATCAATATCAATCTCAAGCAAAATTGCCTAAACAAATTGTATCTGAACTAATTGAAGAAGGCTTACCTGTTTTAGATAGTAAAATATCTCCTTCTATTAAAGTACGTGAATCACATACCCATTCAAAACCTTTAATACACTATGCACCTAATCATAAATTATCTGCTGAATTTCAAGCTTTACACAGTGAATTACATGATTAAAGTATTTTCTCATCTTTATATTTCAGGCTAATTAATACCCCTAAAATAAGTAATATCAACATAATAATCGGTTTATCACCCAGCTTTGCATAAGGTGTTAAACCTTTCATTGGTGGAATATCAGCACTAATAATGGTATGGGTCATTAAATCCGCTTGCTGAATAATAATACCTTTATCAGACACCACTGCCGTTATGCCAGTATTAGTCGCACGCAATAAATAACGCCCTGATTCTAACGCTCTCATACGTGCGATTTGCATATGCTGGTATGGCTCTAGTGAATGACCAAACCATGCGTCATTGGTCACATTAACCAAAAATCTCGCCTGCTCTACCTGAGCAATACTTTGCTGTCCAAACGCATCTTCATAACAAATAGAGGTAATAAAGTGATGCCCTGCTGCATATAATAATTTTTGATTTTTATCACCAGCGGTAAATAACCCTAAACGAATGTGTAATTTTTCTAATAACATCGTTAATAAGGGAATCTCTGGTAAATATTCTCCAAAAGGCAATAAATGTATTTTCTTATACATTCCCTGTTGTTTTCCCAATACACGTACTGTATTAAATAATTCCTCATTCTTATCATCTAAATAAGGCAAGCTGATAATAATCTCTGTGTGGGTCTCAATAGCTTGTTGCTCTAGTGGTATTAAATATTTATCTTTCACTTCATCATAAAAAGCAGGAATAGCGGTTTCTGGCCAAATAATAATATCTGCATCCCAATGCTTTATCGTATCATCATAATATTGCTGCAATGTAAGCTCTCTATTATTAATTAACCATTTATCTTTTTGAGCAATATTGCCTTGAATTAAAACCGCCTTAAAACTTTCTCCTGATACTTGAGTCCAATTAAATCCTTGTAATAGCCAACCCAGTAGATAAATCATCATGACCGCACTGATACAATAATACCTACCTTTCCTAATTAAAAAACTATCTACTAATAATACAGTACATAATAAAATGACAAATCCTGCCCCATAGACACCAACAATAGGAATATACGCTGATAAAGGCGAATCAAGCTGCGTATAAGCGACTTGCAACCAAGGAAAGCCATTAAAAATCCATTCTCCTCTAATATATTCAACCAATATCCATAAACAAGCAAATAATAAACTATTTAAAAAATACTGCTTACATTGTAATAATACAAATAAATAAGCAAATAAAGCTGGAAATATCGCCCAAAAACTACAATATAATAGTGTCATAAATAAAGGAATGACAATGCCATTTTGAGCATCCAATGTCATACTGACAAATACCCATGAAACACCACTACCAAACAAACCTAAACCAAATAAAAAACCTTTAAAAAATGCTTGTTTTTTAGTTAAACCTACGAGTAATAACTTAAAAATAGCTAATGAAATAAAAACCAATGGCCAGTAATTAAAAGGAGAAAAAGCGAGCGTTAATAACACTCCCGCTATAATAGCTAATACATTCTTTTTAAAGTCTTGCAGATTTCCAAGCATAATTTTAAATAAATTTTAGGCAAAAAAAAACCCAAGCTAATTAAAGATTGGGTTTTTTAGTATTTAAGAGCTTGACAATTTCCTACTTT
>CAJVYO010000139.1 GCA_913009515.1 uncultured Methylococcaceae bacterium | reverse complement strand
TAATAATAGTTTCCCTTGCTTAATGCCAGCTAAAAAATCACTCTTATATAAAGAAAGTGGAAGGTAAATAGTTAGCATTGAAATCTAACTCACCTCTCATAGAATAATTCAGTTTCAATTCACCAGGCCGTTCTACAATTAGGGGAAGGATAAACTTCTTTAATAACTGATAAAAAATAATCAGTCATTATAAATCTGGATCAATGCATTTTCAAACTCAATAACCTTGTTTTTCCAAGGGTGTTGAGTAGCAACATCAAATGCTTTATCTGACAGTTCTATCCACTGAACAGGAGTCATTTTGCTTATATCAATAATTGCATTCGCCATAGCAGTCACATCATCAATATCAATTAAATACCCAGCTGCATCATCCAGCAGTTCAGGAGCCGCACCTGTTTTAGTCGCTATAACGGGTGTTCTACAAGCCATTGCTTCAAGGAGAGGTAAACCGAAACCTTCACTACGACTTCCGAACAACCATGCATCACATTGACTGTAGATAGTTTTAATATCCTCTTGCTCTGGTTTTAAATAAAATTCTGAGTTATCAGGTAATGGAAGCGATTCAACAGGTGGTCTCATTGCAAACGCAACCAACTTAATATTAGGAATTGACTCTCGTGCTTTAAGTACACTATTGATTGAGGTGTCACATCCTTTAAAACTCAATTCATCGGCATACATAACGCCAACAGTAAACTGTTTGTTTTTCTTTCTTACAGGGGCGTAGAACTGTTGTAAGTCCACTCCATTTCCAACAACAACTACATCTTTTTTGTCATATTTAGACTCTAATACATCCGCTATCCATTGCGAAACACAGGCTCGTATCTGATAAATATCATCTTTTACAATAGTTTTTGCGGCTAATTGATGCCCTGCTTGACTTAGTTTTTCAACTAATACTTTGCCCGACTTATCATCTATTTCTGTGCGGGTATCGGATACCACTAACACCGCAATGTTTAACGGTATAAATTGTCGCTGATTATCTGCCATCTGTTATTGCCATTCTTTAAACGGGTGTTTACATAATTGGTTATTATAATAACGCAGCTCTTCCGTCACGTCTTTTCCTAGCCAATCGGGTTTAATAAAATCCTCATCAACGTGGCTTAACTCTATTTCAGCGACAATTAAACCCGCATTATCACCTGAAAATTCATCAATTTCCCAAATATGCTCGGCTATTTTGACTAAATGACGGACTTTTTCGACCAAAGGTTGATGGCATAAAGTCGCTAATAATTCCTGTGCATCGTCCATAGGAATTGTATATTCATATTCCGCACGCTGCGAACCAATCGTGGCACTTTTGATATTCAATTTCGCGGTGTCATCGCTGGTTCTAATACGTACCGAACTATTTGCATCACTATTCAAATAGCCTTGTTGATAACGAATAGATTTAAAGACTAATTCGCGCCACTGTTCATTTTTTAATAAAAATTTTCGTTCTATTTCAATTGCCATTAGCCAAACTCACTCGTTAAATTAGTCATCCATTACAATGCAAATTTACTGACTTCTGCATTCAATGTCTCGGAAATTTTAACTAACTCATCATTAGCGGCTAGGATTTTTTTAGATGAATCAATGGTATTCCCACCCATATCATTAATCACCTGAATATTATTCACCATGCTAGACATAATTTTAAGTTGATTTTGCAATTCATGATCAATGACTTGGCTCATATCAGTGACATTAATCATTGAACTCATAATATTATTCAACATACCACCGGTATTTTTAGCTTTTTTAGCGACTAAGTTAGTATTACTCTGACTTTCCTGCATCGCTTTAACCGCTTGCTTTGAGCCTAATTGTAATTTTTCAATCATGGTATTAATTTCTTCGATTGAATTTTGAGTTCTTGCCGCTAAACCACGTACCTCATCCGCGACTACCGCAAAACCTCGTCCTTGCTCACCGGCTCTAGCCGCTTCAATCGCAGCATTTAAGGCTAATAAATTAGTTTGTTCAGCAATGCCTTCAATCACAGTTAAAACACCGCCGATTTCATCGGTATACGCTTCAAGATTATGCAAGACTTGAGCCGTTTGAACTGATTCAGCGGCTAATTTTTCAATTTGAGTAATCATATCTCGCATATCTTTTTGCCCCGTTTCCGTCACCTCATTAACCTCTAACATCATCACCGATGATTTTTCAGAATTACTGGTAATAGAGGTGACTGAATCATTCATTTTTGAAATAGCCATTGAAATATTATCCGTCTCAATCTGCTGCTTATTAGAAAAAACTTCTAATTCCTGCGATAAGCTTGAGTTTTCATCTGAGACGTTATTTAAATGCATGGTTTCTTGAACAAATGATTGCAAGCTCCCTTCAAAGGCAATCATCATATTATTTAATGCATTTCCCATATCCCCTAACGCATTATTACCCTGATCTTGAGCTCGAATGCCTAAATTTAAAGTACTCTCAACTCTAAGTAAGGTATTCTTTAAAAGATTAATAGAATTAATAATACTTCCAGAAATTAATAACCATAAAACAATCGCCAAGATAATACCAACACCTAAGCCAATCATTAAATAAAGCATGGTGCTATTGATAGCCGTTTCAATATCTTGTGTTTTTTGAGTTAAACTTTGTTGCTGTATCTCTAATAATGTCGCAATATGTTGTTTAATTTTAAAACCAACCGGAGCCGCTTCCGTTGCTAACCAATAATTCGCTAAATTCCAATCTTTTTGTCCTCGCAAGGTCAACATTTTAGGCGGTAAGGTTTTAAATTTTTCGCGAGCTGTCTTTAATGCAATAAACGCTTTTTGTTGCTGAGCAGAAAATAAGGCTTGCTGAGTTGATAAATCCTTAAATCTTACGGTATTTTTCTTCCATAACGCCTGATATTTTTTTACAAATTTCTTATCGCCCGATAATAAATAGGCTCGAATATTCGCTAACGACAAACCAATCGTCCCGCGTACATCTGCCATCATGGCTAATAATCGTTTACGCTCATAACTCGCCCCCATCTCAGCTTCGAGGTCAATTAAGCGTGTAATATTAGTGACCATAGTTCCCGCTAAGGGAGCTGCTTCTGTTAATAATAAATAAACAGCAGGTACATTTTTATCAGTTTGAGCAATATCTTCAATTTGCTGTTGTTTATCTGCAAACACTTGTAATAATTGTTTAAGCTCTCCCAACATCGCTTTATTTTCTTGGTCTTGCCAAGAATTTGATAACACCTCTAAGTCAGCCATGGCACTATTAATTTCATCTTTCCAAGCGGCTTGACGTTCTGTTTTAAATTTATCTTTACCCAATAGCATCCAGCCTCTTAACGCCGCTAACGCATGATTGGTACCATTTAAAATGCTCGATGTCGCCCTAACCGTTGGTAAATTCACGGCTAAGGCTTGTGTTGCATGAGTGTCTAATTGCTTATTTTTCATAATCGCAACAAAACTACTAATACTAAAAATAACAATAATTGCCAAAAACCCAACAGTAATTCGGGTGCTTATTTTTAATTCATTAAAATTCATACCGCTTATTCTCTTGTTAATTTAAGTTTTAATACTATGTTGTTGACGTTTACCACGAAAAAAATCGCGTAATAAATCACTACAGGTTTCAGCTAATAGCTCACCCTGCCAACTCATTTTATGATTCAAAAAATCCATACTTTCTAAACTTAAAGCACTACAGACTGCCCCGCGTTTAGCATCTAACGCTCCAAACACCAATCGTTTAATACGGGCATGACTAATCGCACCCATACACATCATACAAGGTTCTAATGTGACATATAAACTACAGTCAATTAAACGATAGTTATTCAAGGCTTGCCCTGCTTGGCGTAATGCCATTATTTCGGCGTGAGCAGTGGGGTCAGAATCTATAATCGGACGATTCCAGCCTTCCGCAATACAACGTCCTTGATGCACAATTACCGCACCCACTGGCACTTCACCTTGTTCTTCAGCACGTTGAGCTAAACGTATCGCATGACGCATCCATGCTTCATCTTCCGCAGAATTTATTCCCACTCAATCGTTGCCGGTGGCTTGCCTGAAATATCATAAGTCACACGAGAAATACCATCGACTTCATTAATAATCCGTGTTGAAACCAAGCCTAAAAACTCATAAGGTAAATGTGCCCAACGAGCAGTCATAAAATCAATGGTTTCTACAGCCCGTAAGGCAATCACATAATCATAACGCCGCCCATCACCCATCACGCCGACTGATTTAATCGGTAAAAATACCGCAAATGCCTGACTGACACCGTGATATAAATCATGTGCATATAATTCTTCAAGAAAAATAGCATCGGCTTTACGCAGTAAATCGGCAAACTCTTTTTTCACTTCACCTAAAATACGCACCCCTAAACCCGGCCCCGGAAACGGATGGCGATACACCATATCATGTGGCAAGCCGAGTTCTATACCGAGTTTACGCACTTCATCTTTAAATAATTCACGCAAAGGTTCTAATAATTTCAGCGTCATATCATCGGGTAAACCGCCGACATTATGATGCGATTTAATTAAATGGGCTTTACCATTCGCCGCCCCTGCTGATTCAATCACATCAGGATAAATTGTGCCTTGAGCCAACCATTTAGCATCGGTTAATTTTTCAGATTCTTCTTCAAAAATTTCAACAAACAAATTACCGATAATTTTACGTTTTTTCTCAGGATCAGTTTGACCTGCTAAAGCGGTTAAATAACGCTGCTCTGCATCGACACGAATCACCTTCACGCCCATGTTTTCAGCAAACATCGCCATCACTTGATCGCCTTCATTTAGACGTAATAAGCCCGTATCCACAAACACACAGATGAGTTGTTGTCCAATGGCTTTATGCAATAACGCCGCCACCACTGAGGAATCAACGCCGCCTGACAAACCTAAAATAACTTGCTCATTACCGACTTGCTGCTTAATGTTAACGAGATTTTCTTCAATAATATGAGCAGAATCCCACAACGCATCACA
>CAJVYO010000138.1 GCA_913009515.1 uncultured Methylococcaceae bacterium | reverse complement strand
TCAGTCAATTTAGAATTAGACTGGGAACCTGAACAATACCAACAGCAAAAATCAAGCTGTGTCGGGGTTGATTTAGGCATAAAATCATTAGCTGTTTTGTCAGATGGGGTTGTATTTGAAGGTTTAAAACCGCATAAAGCGGCGTTAAAAAGACTTAGAAAGCTGAATAAAGATTTGTCTCGGAAAGTTAAAGGCAGTGGTAACTGGTATAAGTGCAAGCTTAGGCTAGCTAAATTACATGCCAAAATTAGCAATATTCGCAAAGACTATCTTCACAAGCTGACTTCTCATTTAGTTAAGAATTTTTCAATTATTTGTATTGAAGATTTAAATATTAAAGGCATGTCAAAAAATCATTGTTTAGCCCGTTCAATTCTTGACGGGGGATTTGGATTATTTAAAACCATGCTGGAATATAAATGTAAGTTAAAAAATGTCATTTTGATTAAAGCCGATAGGTTTTTTCCCAGTACAAAAACGTGTTCTAGCTGTGGAAAAATACATGATATGCCATTAAATAATCGTGTGATGCATTGTGAATGTGGTTTGAATTTAGACCGTGATATAAACGCGGCTTTAAATTTAAAAAACTATGGTTTAAAAGCGGTCGGTTCGCCCGCTTAATGTTGTGGACTAGCAAGCTCTGGTTTCAAATCATCGAAACGAAACTAGCTAGGGTGAAGCAATTTTTTAATACTATTCTTAGCTTTGGTTAAGAATGGGTAAGTTTAAAGGAACAGTTAATATGCCTTTTTTACGGTATACATGCTTAATTTCTATATTGATTTATTCTTTGCCGAGTAGTGCAGACAATAAATTACCATCAGGCCCCAAGCCTATTAGTTTAAAAGAATTATCCATTCCGATTGTTCCAGGGTTACTCGATGGGCAGGCACCTATTATAGTCGATAAAAAATCTGCTATTATTTTAGGCAAAGCTTTATTTTGGGATACCAATGTTGGTAGTGATGGTATGGCGTGTGCATCATGTCATTTTCATGCAGGTGCGGATAGCCGTATTAAAAATCAGTTATCACCAAAAGGACAATCTACTCCACCCAACAAAATAGTATTAAATGATTTTTCAGCAAATCATTCACTCAGTCATAAAGATTTTCCTTTTTATCAATTAGAAAATCCGTTACAAGAAAATACACAACCAAAACATGATAAACCTTTTGTAACAGGTTCTGCTGGTACATTTGGCGGATTTTATCAAAGTAATCATGTAGAAAAATCTTCTTTTGAAGATTGTAAGCGCTCAGTTGGCGATGCTTTTCATACTAATGGATTAGCTGCCCGCCGTGTAACACCTCGAAATGCACCGACAGTCATTAATAGTATTTTTAATCATCGTAATTTTTGGGATGGCCGTGCAAATAATATTTTCAATGGCAGTAATTCATGGGGTGACCGTGATGTTAATGCAGGTGTTTGGGTTACTGATAGTGCACATAAAATTACCAAACAACGCTTACACTTAGCTAATGCATCTCTCGCTTCATTAGCAACAGCTCCACCATTAAATAGCACAGAAATGAGCTGTAGTCAGCGTACATTGAAACACATCGCTAGAAAATTATTACCACGTCAGCCACTGGATAAGCAAAAAGTACATTGGAATGACAGTGTATTGGCTCAATTGAGCTTTAGTAACAAAAAACAATTAAAATCAGGTTTGAATACCACCTATGAAAAGCTTATTCAAAAAGCCTTTCATGATAAATATTGGAATTATAATGAAAGCAATCCTGAATTTGGCAAGCCGCTAGAAGGTGAGCCAGACTATCAACAAATAGAAGCTAATTTTGCTCTATTTTTTGGTTTAGCCATTCAACTTTATGAAGCGACTTTAGTGTCTGATGAAGCCCCCTTTGATAATAGTCGCCGTGACAAAGATAATCGCCCCATTGACTTAAGTGCAGCAGAATTAAATGGCTTAGATTTATTTCGTATTAATTTGTGTTCGACGTGTCACTTAGGGCCTAATTTTACTGCATCGGCAGTTAATGCGAATGCAGCTTTAGCTAAAACTAGCCCAGAGGTTTTTTCAGAGGTCAGTACCACCACTAATGTGGTTAATCGCATTCCTGTTTTTTTAGATAATAAGCCTTTAGTGGTGTTTAGCGATATTGGTTTTTCTTCGACAGGTGTAGCAAGAGCAACAGATGATATTGGGCTTGATGGCAATGATGTATTTGGTAATCCTTTATCGTTTAGTAAGCAGTATTTACAATTTTTAGCGGGTCAGGATGAACAGGTAAAAGATACTGTTGTAAAATCGGTAAGATCTTGTGATTTTCCAACGGCATTAGCGGTTAATTTTAAGCCCAGCTATAGAGCAAACAGTGTTTTTAATATTAATGATGGTGTACACGCTCAACCACAAGATAATCAAAATTGCTTCTTAAATCCTGCAAAGAATGCGTTTTTACCTACTAAGCAAGCTGCCAAGGCAGAGCTAAATAAGGTTAATAGCAATAAAATGCTAGCAGAAGTAGGGGCAAGTTTTAAAATACCGTCATTACGCAATATTGAATTAACAGGCCCTTATATGCATAACGGTAGTATGGCAAGTTTAGAGCAAGTGATTGAATTTTATGCACGAGGCGGTAATTTTGCGAATGATGCTAAGGAAACCACTTTAGTTTTTTCATTGCCTGAATTAAAATTTTCTGAAAAAAATCGTCGAGATTTAATTGCCTTTTTAAAAACCTTAACCGATGAGCGTGTACGCTATCAACGTGCTCCCTTTGATCACCCAGAACTTGTTATTCCACATGGACATACGCAAACAGGACAAAATATAGCTGATAAAGTATTAGCAAAAGATGATTTTTTAGTGATACCTGCAGTAGGATCTTTAGGGGCTAATAAGCCATTAAAGTCTTTTGATAGCTATCTAAGCAAAGATTAAACGCAATATTAAACATATAATTGAATAAGACTCATATGAAAAAAAATGTATTATTTATAATGAATACAGCTATATTGCTGTGTTTAAACGGTGCTTATGCTGATGAAAATACAGATAATGAAAGCTCTATTGATGAAGAACCTGTTCATTTAGAGAGTATGGTGATTGATGCCGAGGCTGTAACAGTATCCCCTCAACATAAATTGAATGCGGATGATATTGCAAAAAAACAAAGTCAAGTCTCTGATACGGCAAAATTATTAGAAGGTACCTCAGGTATGAGTTTTCAGTCAGGGGGTGGTGTGTCGTCCTTGCCTATTATTAGAGGACTAAACGATACTCGGGTGAAAGTTGAAGTAAATGGTATGACTGTTAATTCAATTTGTCCTAATCACATGAACCCTGCCTTAGCGAGTATTGATCGCAGTAATATTGGCAGTATCACTGTGTTAAAAGGTATTACCCCCGTTAGAATGGGCGGTGATAGTATTGCCGGCACTATCTCAGTCGAATCAGCAAAACCCAAATTTGCAGAGACAGACGAAAAATATTTACTGAATGGTACGATATCGTCTTTTTATCGCAGCAATGGCGATGCAGTAGGGGGTAATGCTGCAATTGGAATAGCAAATGAGTATGTTCGTTTTGATTATAGCGGAGCACATACACAAAGTAGCAATTATAAAGACGGCAGTGGACAGATTATTGAATCAACTGGATATATTAATCAAAATCATGCTTTTTCTTTAGCTTTTACAGCCGACGATCATTTATTAGAACTCCAAGGAGGCCAGCAACATATTCCACATCAAGGCTTTCCGACAGCTCGTATGGATTTAACTAATAATGATAGTATTTTTGGTAACCTTCACTATGACGGCGGATTCGATTGGGGACGTGTTGATGGTCGGTTATTTTTAGAAAACACCAGCCATACCATGGATTATTTACCCGGCCGAAAGGCTATAGAACCCATGCCAATGGAAACTGATGGTAAAAATTATGGCTATCGCCTTTTATTTGAAATACCGCTTGATGAACAAGACACTGTCTTTCGAGTAGGCAGTGAATTTCATGGCAGTGAAATTCATGATTATTGGCCCGCAACAAATACAAACCCTAATCTATTCAGCATGATGGGCCCTAATAATTTTATTAATTTAAATCATGCTACCCGTGATCGCTTTGGTATTTTTGTAGAATGGGAACAAATGTGGGGTGATAACTGGCAAACGATGCTAGGGTTTAGATATGACCGTACCATGGCAGATACAGGTGATGCACAAGCTTATAATAATAAACCAGAAACAGAATACATTCCTGATTACATTCAAGCATTAGATTTTAATTCCTCAGACCATGAGCGAAACTATGATGCTTTTGATATGAGTTTATTAGTACAATATATGCCAAATGACTGGAGTAAGTATACTTTAGGCTATGCACGTAAAAATCGTGCACCCTCTTTACAAGAACTATACCCTTGGAGCATAAGACCCATGCCAATGACCATGATTGGTTGGTTTGCTGATGGTAATGGTTATACCGGAAATATTGATTTAAAAATGGAGACAGCTCATAACATTTCTTTAACTGCCAATATTTCTGATCCAAGTGATAAAGCCGCTTGGAATATAGAAGTCTCACCCTTTTTTAGTTATGTTGAAAACTATATTGATGCTGATCTATGTAAATACTGTGACAAACAACCAACAGACGGCTTTTATTATTTACAAATGGCTAATCATGATGCTTACCTTTGGGGAATAGATATTACTGCAGATATGCATTTATTCACCCATGACAAATATGGTGAATTTTCAACCAATACTGTTATGAGCTATGTCCGAGGCAAGCGAACTGATGGTGATAACCTCTACCACATGATGCCCTTTAATTTAAAATGGGGTATTCAACATGAATTAGGTGGATTTCAAAGTAGCATTGATATGCAGTTTGTTGATACTAAAGATGATGTGCAGGACGTTAGAAATGAATTAACCACTGCATCCTATGTTTTATTAAATTTTAAAATGCGATATGAATGGGAATTTATCGGCCTTGATTTTGGAGTTGATAATATCTTAGATAAACAA
>CAJVYO010000137.1 GCA_913009515.1 uncultured Methylococcaceae bacterium | reverse complement strand
CAATAACGTGTTATTTTCCCTTGCCTTTGCCATTTTTTCGCTCCTTGCGTTTAGCATCTTTAGCGGCTTTTTTGATGCGCAGAGCTTCGAGTTCGATGAGTTCCTGCTCCATAACAGCGGGTGTTTCAAAAGTGACACGTCCTAAGCTAATATCACGAATTTCGGTGAGAAATATTTTAGAAATCTTATCTAACTCAATATGTCCACCTGCTCTTAAGCAACCGCGTTGTTTACCGATAATTTGTAAAAACTCGTAATCTGTTTCAGGCAGCGTGTTGAGGTTATAACGTTTTTTTAGATTATCGGGATATTCGGTTAAGAAAAATTCACCGGCAAAAGACGCAATATCTTCATGTCTAAACGCAGTATCTTTAATAGCACCGGTTGTAGCAAGACGATAGCCGGTATTTTCATTTTCTAAATTTGGCCATAACATTCCCGGTGTATCATGCAAAATAATACCATTATGTAAATCAATGCGTTGTTGCTGTTTAGTCACCGCCGGTTCATTGCCGGTTTTCGCAATTGTTCGACCGGCGAGTGCATTAATGAGGGTTGATTTTCCCACATTGGGAATCCCCATAATTAAGGCATGAATAGGTTTGGTGGCATCAGTCTTTCTCGGTATCATTTTGCGGCATAAATCGACCACTTTAATCGCTTTACTGCTCTCTAATGCGGTGAGTGATAGCGTTTTAACGCCTTGTTCTTTTTCTAAATAGTCTTGCCATTGCTGGGTGCGGATAGGATCAGCTAAATCAGCCTTATTGAGAATTTTAATGCAGGGCTTATCGCCTCTTAAATCAGAAAGAAGCGGATTGGCACTACTAAAAGGCAAACGTGCATCGATGATTTCAATTAATAAATCAATTTCGGGTAAACGCTGTTTTATTTCTTTTCCAGCCTTGAACATATGGCCGGGAAACCATTGAATTTTCACTGATAGATAACCTTAAAATTTAAATTTGCCAACAATACCATTTAAATGAGCGGCTAGTTTTGCCATTTCAGCGCCTGCAATAGCGGATTCTTCACTGGCGATAACCGTGTCTTTAGCAGTATTACTAATAGAAATAATGCTACGATTGATTTCTTCAGTCGCAATCGATTGTTCTTTTGAAGAGCCTGCGATTTGTGCCGTCATATCATCAATACGCCCAATGGCTTCGGTAATTTTATGTAAGGCATTGGTACCTTCGTGGGCATGCTCAACCGCTTCAGTCGCTAGATCTAAGCTACTGGTCATGGAATTGGCACTGTTTTTAGTACCTTGTTGTAATTTTTCAATGGTAGATTGAATTTCTAAAGTTGAATCTTGAGTACGGCTGGCTAAGGTTCTCACTTCGTCAGCCACTACCGCAAAACCACGTCCTTGCTCACCTGCACGAGCAGCTTCAATGGCAGCATTTAGAGCAAGTAAGTTAGTTTGTTCGGCAATATCTCTAATCACATCTAATACGGCACCAATCGCATCACCATCTTGTTGTAAGGTGAGTACGCCATTTGCAGCTTGTGAAATTTCAGTATTCAGCTCATTAACAGATTCAATGGCTTTTTCAATAATGCTTGCTCCGGCTTTTGCTTCGGAGTCACCTTGTTCTGCTTCATTGGCGGCATTAACAGAGTGACTAGCAATAGAGTGAACCGTGGCTGTCATTTCAGTAATTGCTGAGGCGACTTGTTCAATTTGAGCGTACTGGTCTTGGGTATTATGTTGCGTATGTTCTGCTGTGACAGAAATTTCTTCTGTTGCACTTGATAATTGTAGGCTAGAGGCTGCAATATCTTCAATAACCCCTTGGATACGTTCAATAAATTTATTGAAATAATGCGCAATCTCAGAAAGTTCATCTTGTTTAGAGGTATCAAGGCGTTGGGTTAAATCTGCATCGCCTTCTGCAACGCCTTTCATGGCATCTGCAATTTTATGTAAATTGCTGGCAATACTACCGGCGAATACAAAGCTAATAATAGCGGCGATAATTGAAATGATAATTAATAATAATATCGCTGCACTAATGAGTGTTTCTGTTAAAGCATGAACCGGTTTAAAGGTTTCTTCTTCATCGATTTCAGCTAAAATTGCCCAGTTTAAACCTTTGATATTTAAAGGAGCATAAGCCGATAAGACTGATACATCTCGATAATCATTAAATGTCGCTGACCCTGTTTTTCCTGAAATAGCGGCTTTTGCTCCTTGGCTACGAATTTCTTGAAAACCAATATTAGTGTCTTTATTTTTAATATTATTAATCACCTCACTGGAAGTACCTGTTTTTTCAAGTATCTCAAGAAAGCCATTTTTATCTTCAATTAAGAAACGACTCACACTTTTTGCTTTAAAGTCGGCACCAATTAAATAGGATTCACCGGATTCACCCATGCCGGTTTTTTTCCATTGTTGATTACTGGTCATAATATTATTGATTTCAGCAAGCGGCATTTGAAAAACCAGCACACCAATTTTTTGACCGTTATCAAAAATAGGCGTTGCGATAAAAGAGGCAGGGGCATCATAAGAAGGGGTGTAATTGGTAAAATCTTCTATAAAGGTTTCAGTGTTATTGCTATTATTGGCACGATTAAAGGCTTTAGCTAAGCCTGAATCGGCATAAGCGCCTTTTTTTAAGGAGACAGCATAATCCACTTCTTTAAAAACAGAATAAATAACGCGTCCAGAATCAGGGTCAACTAAGAAAATATCGTAATAACTAAATTTTGTTAAAAAGTCATTGATGTGTGGGTGATACAGGCTATGTACTTGCGTATATTGGCTATTATCAGCGGCTGCCATTAAATTATTTTTACTGCCTAATGCATTGCTGTTATTTTGAATATAATGATATTGCAAGTAGGACGCGGTGGCATCAAGTTGACCTATAATATGACGAGTATCAATGGTTTTATTGTTGTTTTTGTTGCTATATTCTGGTGCGAATTGGCGATCATAATATTGTGCCACTTGTGTTTTAAGCTGGCGAGTATTGGCAGTATTTTTTTGTGTTTCCAGTTCCTTTATGGAAGTCTTAAATGCTTTAGTGGCGTTAATTATCATTCGATCATTAGCCAGTGTCAGTACTTGGTTATTGATTTGTTGAACATAACTTTCTATTTGATAGGCTTTATTTTCCCGTACAGAGACCAAATGATCGATAGCAACTTCTTGTAAGGCATGATTGGCATCATCAATCGTTTGTAACGTGGATATTACGCTTAATGTTGCTGCAGGGATAATGGCTAAAAATAGTGAGCCAATAATTAATTTAGTTTTTATTTTCATTGAAGTAAGGGGATTATTTTATTAAAAGTAATTATTTATTTTGGCTATGCAGGCCGCATTCTTTTTTAGTGGCATCTTCCCACCACCAACGTCCAGCACGTTCATGTTGATTTGGTAGCACTGCACGCGTGCAAGGTTGGCAGCCTATGCTAATAAAACCTTGTTGATGCAAGGGATTAAATGGCACTTGATAGGCTTCAATATAATCCCAAATTTGTGCTGAACTTTGATTGGCAAGCGGATTAAACTTTATCAACTGATTTTCTGCACTAGAGAATGCGGTATCAATTTGAATTTCAGGGAGGTCTTGGCGGGTATCAAGGCTTTGGTCTTTGCGTTGCCCTGTAATCCACGCGTCAAGGTTAGCTAATTTACGTTTTAACGGAGCAACTTTGCGGATGCCACAGCATTCTTGATGGCCATCTTCATAAAAACTAAAGAGCCCTTTTTCTTTTACCAAGGCTTCAAGCGTATTATGTTCAGGAGTTAGTAACTCAATATCAATATTATAATGATTCCTAACTTTTTCAATAAATTCATAGGTTTCAGGATGTAAACGTCCAGTATCGAGTGAGAATATCTGTATATCAGAACGTATTTTTAATGCCATATCAACTAAGGCAACATCTTCTGCTCCGCTAAATGAAATAGCCACTTTTTCGTAATTTTCAAGTGCATACTTTAAAATTTTACGGGGATTTTTATTGAGTAATTCCGTTTGTAATTGTTCTATATCCGTCATCTTTTATCGCATAGCCTTAAAAATTTTATATATATCTGTCTAATATACCATTATTTTGTTGAGATAACGCCCATAAAATGTGTTCTTTTACTAATTCAGAGGGATGAGTTAATTTATTATATAAGGATTGTGTGATATTTTGTGAATAAGGTGCATTGCCTAGGGCAATGGCAATATTACGTAACCATTGGCTATAGCCAATTCGTCTGATAGCAGAGCCTTCGGTGAAGCGTAAAAATTGTGCTTCGCTCCAATTAAAAAGTTCCAATAAATGAATGGCATTGAGATTGTGGCGCGGATTAAAATCCTTTTCAGTGCTTAAGTGGCTAAAACGATTCCAAGGGCAAATAAGCTGGCAATCATCACAGCCATAGATACGATTACCGAGTAAAGGGCGAAATTCAACAGGAATACTGCCTTTATGTTCAATGGTGAGGTACGAAATACAACGATTAGCATCGACTTGGTAAGGTGCAACAATCGCTTGCGTGGGGCAGATGGTTAAACAGGCTTGGCAGCTGCCACAATGATTATCACTTGGATTATCGGCTATTAAGGGTAAGGAGCTATAAATTTCGCCGAGAAAAAACCATGAGCCGGCTTGGCGATTAATAATATTGCTGTGTTTGCCTATCCAGCCCAAACCTGCCTTTTCGGCAATCGCTTTTTCTAATACGGGTGCAGAATCAACAAAGGCACGATAGCCAAAAATACCCACTTGTTGTTCAATTTTTTCCGCCAATTTTTGTAAGCGTTTACGCAATAATTTATGGTAATCACGTCCTAGAGCGTAGCGAGAAATAAAGGCGGCAGTAGGGGTATTTAAAGTGGTTTCGCTGTGAAATGATTTTTCAGGGAGATAATTCATCCGCACTGAAATAATACTAATGGTATCGGGGTGTAGTAAGGCGGGGCGGCTACGTTTTAAACCATGTTTATGCATATAGTCCATATCTGCATGGTAGCCTTTTTGTAACCACGATGCTAAGCGTTGTTCTGCCTG
>CAJVYO010000136.1 GCA_913009515.1 uncultured Methylococcaceae bacterium | reverse complement strand
TTACAGGCATTAGCTCATAATGTTGAGCAGGCTCGAGATTATGCGCCTGAAAGTAAATTAATTGCGGTCATTAAAGCCAATGCCTATGGGCATGGGGCCGTTTTAGTGGCGAAAGCATTAAAAAACTCAGTTGATATGTTAGCCGTTGCCTGTATGACGGAAGCCATTCAGTTGAGAAATGCTCAGGTATCAACAGCTATTTTAGTGTTACAAGGCGTTAATACGGCGACTGAATTATCGTTAGCGTACGAATATGATTTAAATATTGTGGTGCATGCAGAGCATCAAATAGGTTTATTGGAAAATGATAAGCGTAAAGGCTTAAACCTTTGGTTAAAATGCGATACCGGCATGAATCGATTGGGTTTTTCAGCGGATATGTTTAAGCCTGCATTGCAGCGTTTGCTGATTATGAAGCATGATATTAGTGTGATGACACATTTTTCAAATGCCGATGATTTAGACGACAATAAAACGACGCAACAAATACAGTTATTTCATCAGCTAACCAGGGATTTTGCCGGTGAAAAAAGTTGTGCTAATTCAGCAGGGATTATTGCTTGGCCAACGAGTCATTATCAGTGGGTACGTTCAGGCACGATGTTATATGGTGCCTCACCAATGTTAAGTCAATCCGCTCAACAGCTTAATCTAAAACCGGTTATGAATTTTCAAGCAACCGTGATTGCGATTAAGTCTTTAAAACAAGGCGATACGGTGGGTTACGGTAGTACTTGGGTGGCTAATAAAGCCACGCGCATTGCAGTGGTTTCTGCGGGTTATGGTGATGGTTATCCGCGTCATACACGAGAAAATACGCCGGTATTAATAAATGGACAGCGTTATCCATTAGTAGGGCGGGTTTCAATGGATATGTTGACGGTGGACATCGCAGACAATGATATTGTTATCGGTGATAAGGTATTGTTATGGGGAGCTGGGTTGCCTGTTGAGGAAATTGCTGGCTACGCGAATACCATTGGCTATACTTTATTGTGCGGGATTACGCAAAGGGTGGCTGTGCAGATACTCGATGAGCAATAAATTTTAAAGCCCTTTCCCAAGGGAAAAGGCTAGGAATATCACTATTAATTAACCGAAGGACGCATCATAGTCTCTTCACCAGTCATCACGCGTAATGTTTTGCCTAAGCGTTTCCACACGGATTCTTGGCAATAAGGAATACCATATTGTTCACAGAGTGCTTTCACTTTAGGTTGAGCTATTTGGTAACGACTTAAAGGCATATCAGGCCATAGATGATGTTCAATTTGATAATTTAACCAGCCCTGTAAAAAATCAATGGTATCGGTGCCGGTTTTGAAATTTGTAGAACCAAAAATTTGGCGTAGATAAAATTCACCTTTATTGGTCGATTTTTCTTCAAAAATATATAAATCATCACCTACATGATTGGTACCAATAATTAAAAAGGTATGTAAATTAGCAAATACTTCAGCGAGTAATGAATTAATCAATACATTAGTTGCTGCAAGACAGCCACCTATTCCCGCTACAATACCGACAGGAATAAATAAGAGTGGGAACAGTACAAAGCGAATCAGGCTATAAGGTAGTAAACATTTTGTCCATAATTCTTTGCCTTCAGGTTTGAAGGGATTCCATTCGTCAGCACGAGCAGGATATGCCATGGTTTCGCCTGCCTTTTCAGCCTTAAAAATACGCAATTGCGTTAAGGTAGAGGGGGCGTAATAGGTGAATTTCCATGTCATTGCCATAATACCTAAGAATAGATAGCGTAATGGCAGCGGCATTTTAATATTGCGAAAGGTTTCGGTATTAAATTCAACTTGGTCGGGATCGGCTTTTTCACCTAAATTATAATGATGCATATCATTATGCTCTTTATCCCATGCTTCAGGCAGCATCCAGTCTAACCAGTCAAAAAATCGACGGTTGCCTTTGGTAAAGCCTTTGCTGGTATATTTTTCAGGAATACCTTTTACTTTATCATAGCCACGATGCATAACGTGGTGGGCGATGGTGGTCCAACGCGTGGTACTACCTTGGCTAATAAGATAGGCTGAAATGGGGTTAGGTATAATCCAAGCTGTTCCATAGCCTAAAACGGTTGCCGTACGCCCCCAGCGTTCAATTTTTTTTAGATGTTTGAAATCATCAAGATTAACATCCGCTAAAACTTCTTTGCGAATGGCATCTAAATCGCTAGCAAATTGTTTGCGATCTATAGTGTGGTAAATTGATTGAGCCAAGATAGTGCCTCCTGTTTGTTGTATTTATTATAGGGTTATTTTAACTTATCTGTCACATGAGGTTGAATTAATTGATAAAGTAAGGTGTGTAATTTCGGGTTACCGACAATAATATTACCTGATTCAAGATAATTATCATTAAAACTTAAATCGGTGACGACACCACCGGCTTCTTTAACAATTAATAAGCCTGCGGCAATATCCCATGATTTTAAATCCACTTCCCAGAAACCATCTAAACGCCCAGCGGCTAAATAAGCTAAATCAATCGCTGCGGAACCGGTACGACGAATCCCAGAGGTATTCATGCAGACGGCTTTAAACATATCTAAATAGGCATTGAGATATTGCTGTTGTTGAGCTTTGAAAGGGAAGCCTGTGCCGATTAATGCCCCGGCTAAGTTATTTTGTTTGGTTACGCGAATACGTTTACCATTTAAGGTTGCTCCATCACCTCTAGCCCCACAAAATAATTCATCTTTAATCGGGTCATAAACTACGCCTACTTCTAAACGTTCTTTATGTTTTAAGGCGATTGAAACCGCATAATGGGGAAAACCATGCAAAAAATTAGTGGTGCCATCTAATGGGTCAATAATCCAAGTGTAATCATTGCCTTCATGAACGCCACTTTCTTCAGCGATAATACCGTGTTCTGGGTAGGCTGTTTTCAGAATTTTAATAATGTCGAGTTCAGCTTGGCGGTCAATTTCTGTGACGAAATCATGCTGCTCTTTATTATCAATTTGGATGTGATCGACATGTTCTGAGGCACGAAGAATGATGTCGCCGGCACTTCTTGCTGCACGGATAGCAATATTGAGCATTGGATGCATAGTTAAATATGTTAATGAGCGTTTAGAAAACCTTATAGGATAACAAAATTTTTGCTAAAATTATTAATTTTTATAAATAGGATAGGATTTTGCTGTCAAATATTAGAATTGTATTAGTGGAAACCAGTCATCCGGGAAATATTGGCGCGGTGGCGCGTGCGATGAAAAATATGTGCATGAGTGAGTTATACCTTGTGTCACCGAAAATTTTTCCGAGTGCAGAAGCAACCTCAAGGGCTTCGGGTGCTGATGATATTTTAGCGGCGGCGGTAGTCACCGATACGCTAGAGGAAGCGATAGCGGATTGTCAGTTGGTGATTGGAGCCAGTGCCCGTTCACGGTCTATTGAAGTGCCGGAAGTGCCGCCACGTGACTGTGCAGAGCGTTTAGCCGTTGAGGCTCAAGATAAGAAAGTAGCGATTTTATTTGGGCGTGAAAATTCGGGTTTAAAAAACCATGAATTAGATTGTTGCCAAAGTTTATTAACCATTCCCTGTAATAAGGAATACAGTTCGTTAAATGTTGCTGCGGCAGTGCAAGTGGTGTGTTATGAATTAATGATGGCATCACAGCAGCAACAGGTTGCAGAGCCAAAGGAATTAGAATCGCCTTTAGCGAGTTCTAAACAAATGGAATCTTTCTTTGAGCATTTATATCAAACACTCGATACCATTGGTTTTATTGATCCCAATAAATCAACCTCTATCATGCGACGTTTACGGCGTTTATATCATCGGGCGAGTTTAGATACCAAAGAATTAGATATTCTCAGGGGGATTTTAAGAAAATCAACGGGTAAAGCTGTTCAGTCAAATGATTGAATTAATCAAAGAAGATATTGGCTGTGTGTTTGAGCGTGACCCAGCTGCTCATTCGATTTGGGAAGTAGTATTGGTGTATCCAGGTTTTCATGCGATTGTGGCTCATAGAGTAAGTCATGTTTTATGGAAGAAGGGCTTTACTTTGATGGCACGCTGGCTTGCTCATTTGAGTCGCTGGGTGACAGGGATTGAAATTCATCCGGGTGCGGTGATAGGTAAACGCTTTTTTATTGATCATGGCATGGGGGTAGTGATTGGCGAAACCACTGTGATTGGTGATGATTGCACCTTATATCATGGTGTGACCTTGGGTGGGATTAGCTGGAATAAAGGTAAACGTCATCCGACTTTATGTGATGGTGTAGTCGTAGGGGCGGGTGCAAAAATTTTAGGACCGATTGAAATTGGTGAAAATGCTCGGGTAGGTTCTAATTCAGTGGTGTTAAAGCCTGTTGGAAGTGATGCAACTGTGGTGGGTATTCCTGCTCATACCGTCGGAGGAAAGACGGAACGTAAAAAAATTGCGGATAAAATGGGCTTTGATGCTTATGGCACCACGGCAAATTCACCCGACCCGGTGGCTTATGCGATTAATCATATGCTGGATCATATTCAAGTCATGGATAAGCAAATGTTAGAAATGAAATGTGCAATGAAGGCGGCAGGAATGGAATGTAAATATGAAGAATTGCCTGATTTAAAAGGTTGTGAGCTGGATAAGGAATAACTTATTTTTTTTGCAGGATAATAGTTGACTATTTTAGTAGGTTTTGTGTATTATAAATTTTAAAGTTTATATGTTTATTAAAATTAGGATACCAAAATGAGATTAACGACAAAGGGACGTTATGCGGTGACGGCTATGTTAGATTTAGCCCATCATAGTCATATTAAGCCGGTGACATTAACGGATATTGCGACAAGGCAGACAATTTCATTATCTTATTTAGAGCAGTTATTTTCACGCTTACGTCGTTCTGGCATGGTTTCAGGTGTGAGAGGGCCAGGTGGTGGCTATAAATTAAGTAAACCTGCTGATGAGATTACCATTTCAGAAGTAATTTTGGCGGTGGATGAGCAGGTGGATTTAACCAATTGTGAAAGCAAAGCGAATTGCCATAATAATGAACCGTGTTTAACCCATGATTTGTGGATGGG
>CAJVYO010000135.1 GCA_913009515.1 uncultured Methylococcaceae bacterium | reverse complement strand
GATCAAGAGCGGTGCCGTGGTCAACTGAGGTGCGAATAATGGGTAAGCCTAGCGTGATATTAACGGCATTACCAAAGCCTTTATATTTTAGTACCGGTAAGCCTTGGTCATGATACATGGCTAATACCGCATCGGCTTGTTCAAGATATTTAGGCGTAAATAAACTATCAGCAGGCAAAGCCCCGGTTAAATTCATACCTTGTTGGCGGCATTGTTCGAGTACCGGATTAATGACATCAATTTCTTCATTGCCTAGATAGCCATCTTCACCTGCATGGGGATTGAGACCACAAACTAGAATATGCGGATTTTTAATCGCAAAGCGTTGTTGTAAATCGCGGTGTAATAATTCCAGCACGGTTTTTAAATTAGTCGGGGTAATCGCATCACTGACTTTGGATAACGGTAAATGCGTGGTGGCTAAGGCAACGCGTAGTCCTTCAGTGGCTAACATCATCACCGGATGCCCGCCGGTAATATTAGCAATAAATTCAGTATGCCCTGTAAACGCAAAACCGGCATCATTAATAATCCCTTTATGCACGGGAGCAGTGACCATGGCATCGAATAAGCCGCTAAGACAGCCTTCGGTCGCAATGGTTAAAGTTTCTAAGACATAAGCGGCATTATTACTATTGAGTTGCCCACAGTGACTTGCTTCGGCTAAATGAGCGGATAACACGGTTAAGTTTTGGGCTTTATTTTGAGTAATCGGTTGATGGCTATCAAAATAATGAATGTGTAAGGGTAAGTTTAACTGTTTCGCTCGTGTTATCAGTAATTCAGGATCGGCAATCACAATCAGTTGACAGTCTAATGGCTGTTGAGCCAGTTGAATCACTAAGTCAATGCCAATGCCAGCCGGTTCACCAGCGGTTAATGCAATACGGGGTAAAGTTGGGGTCACATGCAAGCTCAGATAATAAAAATGATTATTTTATCATTAAAGAAAGCGGCAGAATAAAATGCGTTAAAATATTGTTATCAAATAATAAAGGGAGTAATGATTGATGAAATGGCACAAAAAACAATTAGCGTGGCTATTAAGTCTGGCAATAAGTCCGGCTATGGCGTGGGATTATTCAGGGTATGTGGGTTTAGAAAGTTTGGCGTTTATTGATGAGCCTTTGTATGCTGAACAACATCAGCATTATCTTTCAGGCGTGGTTGAGGCTGAATTTTCACATGATTGGGATAATGGCGATCAAGTAATTGCATTTGTGCCTTTTTTTCGAGGCTCAGAACATGATAGTCGGCGTACGCATTTTGATATACGCGAATTAACTTATGTTAAAGCCGCAGAAAATTGGGAATTACGCTTAGGGATTCGCAAGGTGTTTTGGGGGGTCACGGAATCAAATCATTTAGTTGATGTGATTAATCAGCGTGATACGGTTGAAAATAGCGATGGTGAAGATAAGTTAGGTCAGCCGATGATTAATTTTGCATGGATTGCAGATTGGGGGACGGTCGATGCGTTTTTATTGGCGGGGTTTCGTGAACGTACTTTTTCAGGTGTGGAAGGGCGATTAAGACCGCAATTAGCTATTAATACCAGTTTATCAGGTTATGATAAAAATGCTTTTGAGCGTCATGTTGCCTATGCGTTGCGTTGGTCGCATTCAATTGATGAATGGGATGTGGGGGTTGCTCATTTTTATGGTACTAGTCGTGAACCGATTTTTAAGGTGATACCGAATGCAACCGGAGCGGATTTAGTCGCGTATTATGAAAATATTAATCAAACTAGTTTAGATGTTCAGGCAACCTATGATAGTTGGCTGTGGAAATGGGAAGCGATTGTCAGAGTGAGTGAGCAAGATACAAGTTTTGCAACCACGGCGGGCTTGGAATACACTTTTTTCGATATTGCGGAGACGGGTTTAGATATTGGTGTGTTAGGGGAGTATTTATATGATAGTCGGGGCAAAAATTCACCGAGTTTATTTGAAGATGATTTTTTTGTTGGTTTTCGGTTTGCTTTAAATGATATTCAAGATACACAAATTTTAGCAGGGGTGATTATTGATAGAACCAGCCAAGCCCAATTCTATAATATTGAAGCGAGTCGGCGTTTCTTTGAAAATTTTAAATTTGAAATAGAAGCCCGATTTTTTAATGGAGCACCGGCTGATGAGCTGGCTTATTTTTTACGCAAAGACAGTCATTTTAGAATGGAGCTAAGTTATCATTTTTAAGCGGTGGTTGGGATGCACCGGTTTTCATAATAAGAACTTCATCGCCAGTGTTTAATAAGCCTACTGTATCGTGTAGGGCATTTTGACCAAAATAGACTTTATTATTATATTGTCGGGTACGGGATAGCGTGCGTAAAGGTTCTTTATCATTTAAAGCGGTTTTAGGGTTAATTTGAGGGACTGAACAACGTGAGCAGGGTTTTGGTAAACGAAAATTAATATGAGCTATTTGTAGTTCACGCCATGTATCTTCTGCATAGCTTTCACAATCACTGATGACTAAGTTGGGGCGAAAACGTTGCATAGATAAGTTTAAGCTCATTTGTTGATTGAGTAGAGCTAAAGAGGCTTCAGTGGTGATTAAAAACGGAAAGCCATCACTAAAGGCAGTATTATCTTCGGGATTAGCATAATTTGGGTCTACTTGGCGGATAGTGTTTGTCGGTTGATAAACTAATTGGCAGGGCGTATTCAGAGCTTGGCTAAACCATTGATTGGCTGCTTCACTGATTAATTGAGCCTCATAACTATCATGCCATACAGTGATAGTGGTTGAAACATTAGTTTTGGGATTCAACTCAAGGATTAAATCGTCTTGTTGTGGCGCGGAAACGATGAGTTGTTGTGCCTGTATTCGTGTTTGCAGTAGTGCCATTTGCGGGAGGCGGCGTTGTGATAAAAATTGCCGCTGCTCATCAACTAACATCCATTGGCGATCATATTGGAAACCGGTCGCAACCACAGGCCATTGATTGACCGCAAACCCGGCAAGCGATTTAATCGGGTAAATGAATAGTGAACTGAGAATAGGCATGGTCGGTCTCCAAAACAATAGCGAATTAGCATAATACGCTGCATTCAGATAAAATTCTTTAACATTTTAGAATATTTTATAAGTGAGTAAATAGTAGTGTTGAATCGTTTATTTATCATGCTGTTATTAAGCACCAGTCAGATTGTGACGGCAGAACAAGTGATTAAAATTGCTTATTTGAGTCAAGAGCTAAAAGCCCCCGCTGCATTATCGAATCTCGAACCTTTTATAAAAAATAAAGGCTTGCAAGGAGCATTGTTGGGTTTGAAAGACAATAACACCACGGGAAGTTTTACCGGGCAGAGTTATCAGTTAGAGCAAAAAATTATCCCTTTAGAGGGTGATGTTCAAGCAGCTTTTACCGAATTATTAGCCGCTGGTTTTCAATTAGTGGTGGTGAATTTACCGGCTGAAAAATTAATGGCATTGCATAAAATTAATGCGGGCAAAGCCTTATTATTAGATGTGGCGACGCGTGATGATAGTTTGCGTTCGCAGCACTGTTTAGCCGATACCTTACATTTATTGCCTAGCCGTGCGATGCGAGCCGATGCCTTAGCTCAATATATGCTTAAAAAACGCTGGAATAAATGGTTTTTAGTGGTAGGCAAGACTAAGCAAGATAGTTTGTATGCTGATGCGATTAAACGTGCTGCAAAACGATTCGGTATGAAAATTGTGGCCGAAAAAACATGGCAGCATAGTTATGATGCTCGACGTACGGCACAGTCAGATATTCCAGTGTTTACGCAAGGCATTGACTATGATGTATTGGTAGTGGCGGATGAGCAAGGTTTATTTGGTGAATATATCAGTTATCGTAGTTGGTTGCCGCGTCCAGTGATAGGTACGCAAGGTTTAGTTGCAACCGCTTGGCATCGAACCCATGAACAGTGGGGAGCAGTACAGATTCAAAACCGTTTTAAACGCTTAGCGGGGCGAGTGATGCAAGAACAAGATTATGCGGCTTATTTAGCAGTACGTTCGTTGGGTGAAGTGATTACGCGTACCAAAAAAACCGATGCAGCCAGTATTAAAGCGTATTTGCTGAGTGGGCGTTTTAAATTGCAGGGATACAAAGGTAAGCCCTTAAGTTTTCGTGCATGGAATGGACAATTGCGTCAGCCAATATTATTAGCAGCACCGAGATCATTAGTGGTTGCACCGCCGTTAGAGGGATTTTTACATCCTAGCAATGAATTAGATACATTAGGTTATGATGAGCCTGAAAGTCAGTGTCAACAATAAGGAATGAAGATGTGGTTAAAATCAATAATATTAAGCAGTAGTTTATTAGCAAGCACCACGATATACGCTGAAACTATTTTTGTGAGTTTGGAAAAAGATAATGCGATTGCGGTGGTTGATCCGATTGCAGGGAAATTAATTAAAACCGTTGCGATTGGTCAACGTCCACGGGGTATTGAATTAAGCCCTGATGAGCAAACTTTATACATTGCCACCAGTGATGATGATACCGTGATTACCGTGGATGCAAATAGTTTACAAGTAACGGGAAAATTACCTGCGGGTGAAGACCCTGAAACCTTTGCGATTAATCCTGCTGGCACGCATATGTATGTGTCGAATGAGGATGATAATCAAGTCACGGTGATTGATTTAAAAACAGCAAAATCAATTGCGACAGTTGCCGTTGGCGTGGAGCCTGAAGGGATTGCAGTGAGTCCTGATGGTCGCTGGATTGTCAGTGCCTCAGAAACCACTAATATGCTGCATTGGATTGATGCTAACACCAATCAAATTGTAAAAAACACCTTAGTTGATCCACGCCCAAGAGCCTTAAGCTTTACCGCTGATGGTCAGCAGTTGTGGGTTACTTCGGAAATTGATGGCACGGTGATGATTCTCGATGTTGAGAGTAAAGAAATTACCCAAAGAACTGGCTTTCAGATTGGTGGTGTTGGCGCGGAGAAAATTCAGCCAGTGGGTGTGAAAATTGATAGCCAGCGTCGGTGGGCGTATGTGGCATTAGGTCCCGCAAATCGAGTCGCGGTAATTAATGCACAGACTTATGATGTTGAAAAATAT